>JAJPHH010000128.1 GCA_021325385.1 Alphaproteobacteria bacterium | reverse complement strand
CGCTGATATGCGCCATCGGGACCTGCAAATCATTCCCACGCCGTACCCGCACAGAATCAGCCCCGCGCCTCTAAATCAACGCCAAAGGAGTTTTCTCACAGCCTGTTTCGCGGGAATGACAGACGTCGAACCCGTCATTTCGGCGCCGTCAGCCACTCGCAGAGGAAGCTTGCGCCGTCGCCCCGCGCCAGCAGCTCGGCGAGGTAAGGCAGCAGCGCCTTCGCCTCGTCGATGAGCACATGCGGCGGGTTGACGACGAGGAGCCCCGTCTTCGCCAGCGGGACGCTGGCCGCGCTCGAAGCGGGCGGGCCGCCGATATCGAGCTCCAGCCGCAGCATGTTGGGCGCGCCGAGCGCGGCGATCGAATTGAGAAAACGGGAATCGTCCCGCGCGTCCTTGATCGGCCGCCACAACGCATAGACGCCGCGCGGCCATTTATGCAGGGCGCGGGCGAGAGCTTCGGCGACTCGCTTCGATTCGTCCGGCGCCTCGAAGGGCGGGTCGATCAGGACGAGGCCTCGCTTCTCCTTGGGCGGCAGCCAGGCGTTGAGCGCGATATAGCCGTCGAGTTCGACGATGGCCAGCCGCTTGTCGCGGCCCATAGAGGCGACCAAAGCGGCGCGGTCCTCGCGATGGAGCTCGCAGAGGGCGAGGCGGTCTTGCGGCCGCAGCAGAGCCTGCGCGATCGCCGGCGAGCCGGGATAGAGTTCGGGCCGGCCTTGCTCGTCGAGCGGGCCGAGAACGCGGAGGTACGGATCGAGCAGGGCTGCGACGCCGGGCGGCGGCGCAACGCCCTTGAGCCTGCCGACGCCGCCGCGCCATTCGCCGGAGCGCTGCGCCGCCTCGCCGCGCAGATCGTAGCGCCCGATTCCGGCATGGGTGTCCATGAAGCGGAGCGGCGTCTCCTTGCGGGTCAGATAAACGAGGATGCGCGTCAGGAGAACGTGCTTGAACAGGTCGGCGAAATTCCCGGCGTGATAGGCGTGGCGGTAGTTCACGACCGTTCAGTTCCACAGCGTCGTTCCCGCTTGGCGGGCGTTACAGCCTCTATCGCGCCGGCGCGACATTGATCGACGGCGCCCGGCACGTGCGGCGCGCCACTTCGGGGCAATCGACGAACGCCCGCAAATCTTTCGAAAGGCAGAAGCGCACGTCCTCCAATTCGCCGCTTCGGCAGGTGACCGCCATCGCGTCGAAGCGCAGGCCGGGATTGACGGCGATGAAGGCGCGGGCGACGTCGCGCGGCGAGAGGCTCTGGCTTTCGCGGGGCGCCTTGAACGCGTCGGGGAGAGCGATCGCGTCGCGGGCGCGCTTGACCGTCGCGAAGAAAGCCTCCGGGCTGAGGCCGGTGCAGGTTCCGTGTTTTCGCCACTCGTAGCGGGCCAAGCCTTCATCCGGGAACAGACCGCGCGTCAGCGCCAGCGCGGCGCGCGACAGCGGCCGGGCGAAGCCGTCGCAATCTTGCGGATAGCCATGCGCGTATTGCGGCCAGAGGCCGTGGACGACAAAGCCGAGCCCGGCGCCGGCGTCGCATTGGTCGGGCGCTTTCGATTCTCCGCCCAAATCGCAAAAACCGGGCGACCAAGACAGGGTCAGCAGATAATAGTCGAAAGGGCCCGGCGCGACGCCGGGCGGCGCAGACGCTTGGCCCGGGGACGGAGGCGGCGCTTGCTTCGCGCCGTTCAGACATTCGTCGAGCACGCAGGGCGTCGGCTGAGCCGGCTTGCGCCAGAAATCGCCCCAGTTCTGCGCCCGAGCCGATAGCGGCGGCATAGCCGCAACGACCAGCCCGATCGCCATGGCGCGGACGAGGACGGCGCTCGGCTTCATCGTCGCGCTCCCTAAAGTCCGCCGCGACGCGGAGGCTCGAAAGCCAGCCGGCGCGCCGTCAGTAGCGCGTGCTCAGCGCCCTCACGCTCTCGCCAAGGAAGCGCGTCAGATAGGGCCGCAGCACCGCGCAGCCTGGCGCATAGGCGAGGTCGCGATCGAGGCCGGCGACGCACCATTTGACCCCGTCGCCGAACCCGGCGAAGCCGAGCTCGTCTTGAATCTGGTAGATGACCGTATGCATCCGCCGGTCGTTCAGGGTCGCCCGCGCGATGCAATAGCGCCGCGGGATATAGGCGACGCCGTTGGCGCGAAAGCCGATCTCGCGGACCCGGTCATAGCCGACGATCTGCAAGGGCGAATTCCAATATTCGCTCTCCTTGCCGTCAAAGCCGGACGTGATCGATGACAAGACTCCCGGATCGTCGCAAGCCGGCAGTCCGGAGGCGTAGAACGGCGCCCACCTTTTTTCAGACGGCGTAATGTAGCCGCCGGCCTGAGCCGCGATGCTGAAGCCGATCAAAGCCAGGAAGGCGAGCGCCAGACGTTTCATCTTAGGCGAATCTCCGGAGCGCGACGAGCGGCCGGACAATGCGATGCGGCGTCGGACGGGTCAAGCGCTCCAAAGGGTCTCGACAAGCCGGGCTCGGCCGTGAACACTGAGGCGGCGCGGCAGGGGCTTTGCGCCGCGATCCGCCCATCGGGAGAACGCTATGGCGATCGACCGGCGCGAGCTCAGGGAATGGCTCGAGGCCAATTGTCCCGCCGAAATGCGCCAGCCGATTCGCGGCGACGAGGATATTTGCTGGGGCGGCCGACATTTCGTTTTTCAATCGCCCGCCCAGAAGCTGTGGCTCGAGCGCATGGCGGCGCGCGGCTTCACCGTTCCGACCTGGCCGAAAGACTATGGCGGCGCCGGCCTGACGCCCGAAGACGCGGCGGTCCTTGGCGACGAGATGCGCCGCATTCACGCGCGGCCGCCCTTGACCAGTTTCGGCATTTCCATGCTCGGCCCCGCCTTGCTGAAATTCGGCAACGAGGAGCAGAAGCGGAGGCACTTGACCCGAATCGCGCGCGGCGAAATCCGCTGGTGCCAGGGCTATTCCGAGCCGGGCGCGGGCTCCGACCTCGCCTCCTTGCGCACTCGGGCCGAGGATCGCGGCGATCATTTCCTGGTCAACGGCCAGAAAATCTGGACCTCCTACGCCGACAAGGCGGACTGGATCTTCTGCCTGGCGCGCACCGACCCCACGGCGAAGAAGCATGACGGCATTTCCTTCCTCCTCATCGACATGGCTTCGAAAGGCGTCTCGACCAAGCCGATCGTGCTGATCTCCGGCAAATCGCCGTTCTGTGAAACTTTCTTCGATAATGTCGAAGTCCCCAAGGAGAACCTGGTCGGCAAGCTCAATCGCGGCTGGGACATCGCGAAATATCTTCTGACCCACGAGCGCGGCGCGATCAGCGGCGGCGGCTTGAACGTCTTCGACAACGAGGCGCTCGACAAGGCGGCGCGCGCGGCGGCCAAGGCGGCGGGCGGCCGGCTGCCCGATCCGGTCCTGCGCGCCGACATCGCCCGCGCCGCGATCGACAGCTACGCCGCGGCGGCGACCGTGCAACGGTACATGCAGGAGGCGACGGCCGGCGGCGAGCTCGGCGCGCGCTCCGCTGTGCTGAAATATGACGGCGCCGAGCTCAACAAGCGCCGCTACGAATTGCTGATGTCGCTCGCCGGCGCCGAGGGCCTGACCTTCGACGGCAATTTCGGCCCGGAAAGCGAGCTGGCGCAGCGCTGGTTGCGCAGCAAGGGCAATTCGATCGAGGGCGGCACGTCGGAAATCATGCTCGACATCGTCGCGAAGCGCATCCTGGAGCTGCCGAGCGAATGAGGATGTTTCGACAAAAAGAGTGCGCGCTCCCCTTCTCCCCGCAAGGCGGGGAGAAGGTGGCGGCGAAGCCGCCGGATGAGGGGCAGCGCCGCGCTATGCGATTGGCGCGTCTCCAAGCGCGTACCTTTCCAGTACTGCGCAGCCCCTCATCCGGCCCTTCGGGCCACCTGCTCCCCGCAAGGCGGGGAGAAGGGAGTCGCCCGGCTGGAGCGGCCGCATGCTCCTAACCGAAGAGCAGCGCCTGCTGCGCGATTCGGCCCGCGCGGCCATCGCGGCCAAGGCGCCGATCGCGCTGTGGCGCAAGCTGCGCGCCGAAAATGACGAAGCCGGCTATTCGCGCGACTTCTGGCGCGCTTGCGCCGAAGCCGGCTGGGCCGGCGTCCTGATCCCGGAAGCCTATGGCGGGCTCGATTTCGGCCTGGTCGGCGCCGGCCTGATCGCGCGCGAAATGGCCCGCACGCTGGCGGCCTCTCCGTTCCTTTCGACCGCCGTCCTCGTGGCGAGCGCCGTTAAGGTCGGCGGCTCGGACGCGCAAAAGGCCTTTTGGCTGCCGCGGATCGCCGCCGGCGAGGCCGTGATCTCCCTCGGCGTCGACGAGGAGCCGCGGCACGATCCGGCGCGCATCGGCGCCACGGCGGCGGAGACGCCGCAAGGCTGGCGGCTGAACGGGGCCAAGATTTGCGTGCTGGACGGCGCGGCGGCCGACGCCTTCCTGGTCGCCGCCAAAACGGATGGCGAAACCGCGCTGTACCTTGTCGAAGCGAAGGCTCGCGGCTTGTCGCGCACGCCGCGCCGGCTGGTCGACGATCGCCGGGTCGCGACGCTGCGCCTCGACAATGTCGAGGCGCGGCGCGAGGCGAAGCTCGCCGGCGGGGCGGCCCTCATCGAGCAAATCCTCGACGCCGGCCGCGGCGTTCTCGCCGCCTCGCTCTGCGGCGTCGCCGAGGAAGCTTTCGCCCGCACGCTCGCCTATCTCAAGCAGCGCAAGCAATTCGACCGCACGATCGGCAGCTTCCAGGCGCTTCAGCATCGCGTCGCGATCATGCATGTCAACATCGAGAACGCCTGGTCGGCGACGCTGAAAGCGCTGCAGACGCTCGACAGCGGCGCCGCGGACGCGCCGCTGCAGATCGCCATGGCCAAGGCCAAAGCCGGCGAGGTCGGCCGGACGGCGACGGCGGAATGCCTGCAATTGCACGGCGGCATCGGCATGACCGACGAATTCGACATCGGCCTGTTCCTGAAAAAGGCGCGCGTCGAGGCCGAACTGCTGGGCGACCCGGCCTATCACGCCGACCGCGTCGCCGCCATGCTGGGCTATTGATATGAGGCTATTGGCGCCGCGGCAGGCCCCCTCCCGTACCCTCCCCCGCGCTGCGCGCGGGAGAGGGGGCGGCAAGCGACGCGCCGCAATTCTCTCAGCCGCGCCTGGCGCCGGCGTGACCCTCGGCGCCGAGGACTCCCTCTCCCGCGAAGCGGGGGAGGGTACGGGAGGGGGCCTGCGGCGTCGCACGATTGCGGAGGCGAGATAGTTTGTTCACGCTCGAAGACCTGTTCTCCGTCAAGGGCCGCGTCGCGCTGGTCACCGGCGGCGCGACCGGCATCGGCCGGATCTGCGCCGAGGCTTTGCTGAGCGCCGGGGCGCGCGTGCTGATCGCCTCGCGCAAAGCCGAAGCGTGCGAGGCCGTCGCCAAAGAGCTCTCCGCGCTCGGCCCGTGCGAGGGTTTCGGCGGCTCGGTCGCGAGCGAGGACGGCGTCAAGGCGCTGGTCGCGGAGCTGCGTCGCCGCACGGATAGGCTCGACATCCTCGTCAACAATGCCGGGACGACCTGGGGCGCGCCGTTCGAGACGTTCGAATGGAAAGCCTGGGAGCGCGTGCTTGCGGTCAATGTCGCCGGCCTGTTCACGCTGATGCGCGATCTCGCCCCGCTCCTCTTTCAGTCGGGAACGGAAGAGCGGCCGGCCAACGTCATCAATATCGGGTCGGTGATGGGGACGATCACGCAAAGCGACCGGTCCTATTCATATTCCGCCTCGAAAGCCGCTGTTCATCACCTGACGCGGATTCTCGCGGCGGAATTCGCCGGCCGTCACGTGACCGTGAACGCCATCGCGCCGGGTCCCTTCAAGACCAAGATGACCGCCTTCTCGCTCGACAAGAGCGAGGGTCTCGCCGCCGCGACGGAGAGCGTGCCGATGAAGCGAGTCGGTCGGCCGCAGGACATCGCCGGAACCGTTCTGTACCTTGCCGGCTTCGGCGGGGCCTATACGACCGGCGCGATCATTCCCGTCGACGGCGGCGGCAGCGTCTACGCGCCGCCGCCGCTCTTTTTCCGCGAGCCAGAATGAACGACGCGCCGCCGAAAAGCATCGCCATCGAAGACTTGATCGCCCGCGTCGGGACGGAGACGGGCGTCTCGCGCTGGTTCTTGATCGACCAAGCGCGGATCGACGCTTTCGCCGACGTGACCGAGGACCATCAGTTCATTCACGTCGATCCCGAGGCGGCGAAATCGACCCCGTTCGGCGGGACGATCGCGCATGGCTTCCTCACCCTCTCCATGCTCTCCGCGCTCGCCCGGGACGCGCTGCCGCGGCCCCGAGGCGTCGCGATGGGCGTCAATTACGGCTTCGAGAAACTGCGCTTCGTCGCGCCCGTGCGGGCGGGACGGCGGATTCGCGGCCGTTTTGTTCTGCTCGACGTCGTCAAGCGCTCGCTGCTCGAATTTCAGATGCGCAACAAGGTGACGGTCGAGATCGAAGGGAGCGACAAGCCGGCTCTGGTCGCCGAATGGCTGACCCTTTATGTGATGGAGCCGGACCAGAACGAGGCGGAAACGAAATGATCAGGTTCGACGGACGCGTCGCCATCGTCACCGGTGCCGGCGGCGGGCTCGGCCGCAGCCATGCGCTCGGCCTCGCCGCGCGGGGCGCCAAGGTCGTCGTCAACGATCTGGCGCGCAACGGCGAAGCGCCGGACTCGGCCCTGGCCGTGGTCGACGAAATCGAAGAGGCAGGCGGGGTCGCCATGGCCGACGGCGCCGACGTAACCGACGCCGAGCAAGTCGCGGCGATGGTCGAGCGCGCCGAAGCCGAATGGGGCGGCGTCGACATTCTCGTCAACAATGCCGGCATCTTGCGCGACAAGAGCTTCGCCAAGATGGATCTCGCCGATTTCGAGCTGGTGGTGAAGGTGCATCTCCTCGGCTCGGCGGTTTGCACGAAGGCGGTCTGGGCGGGGATGCGCGAGCGCAATTACGGCCGCGTCCTGTTCACCGCGTCGTCCTCCGGCCTTTACGGCAATTTCGGCCAGGCCAATTACGGCGCCGCCAAGGCCGGCATGATCGGCCTGATGAACGTGCTGCATCTCGAAGGCGCCAAGAACAATATCCGCGTCAACACGCTGGCGCCGACCGCCGCGACCGCCATGACCGCCGGCCTGCTGCCGCAGCAGATGCTCGACCTGATGGCGCCGGAGACCGTGACGCCGGCGGTGCTCTACCTCGTCAGCGACAACGCGCCGTCGCGGGTGATCCTCGGCGCCGGCGCCGGCGTCTATTCGGTCGTCTACATCGCCGAGACCGCCGGCTTGTACCTTGCCGAGAGTCATCGCACGCCCGAGACCATCGCCGAGCGCTTCGCCGAGATCGCCAATCCGGCGAGCGCCAAGCCGCTCGACAACGCGTTCGCCCAGACATTCAAATTCGTCGAGGCGGCGGCGCGCGCGCTCGGCGTCAGCTTGCCGAAACAGGGAGGATAGAATGCGCGAAGCGGTCATCGTCTCGACGGCGCGGACGCCGATCGGCAAGGCCTATCGCGGCGCGTTCAACGACACGCCGGCTCAGGCGCTGGGCGGCCATGTCATCGCCGAAGCGGTCAAGCGCGCGAAGGTCGATCCGGCCGAAATCGACGACGTCGTCATGGGCGCCGCTCTGCAGCAAGGCGCGACCGGGACGAATGTCGCGCGCCAATGCGCCTTGCGCGCCGGCTTGCCGACCTCGATCGCGGGTATGTCGGTCGACCGGCAATGCTCCTCCGGCCTGATGGCGATCGCGATCGCCGCCAAGCAGATCGTCGCCGACGGCATGACAATCGTCGTCGGCGGCGGGCTCGAATCGATCTCGCTCGTCCAGAACGAGCATATGAACCGCTATCGCGCCGCCGATCCTTGGCTGGTCGAGCGGCGGCCGGACGTCTACATGACGATGCTCGAGACGGCCGAGACCGTGGCCGAGCGCTATCGGATCGCGCGCGATCGGCAGGACGAGTATGCGCTGCAATCGCAGCAGCGCACCGCGGCCGCGCAAGCCGCCGGCCGGCTCGACGCCGAGATCGCGCCTTTGCCCACGCGCATGAAGGTCGCCGACAAGGCGACCGGCGCGATCGGCGACAAGGACGTGACGCTGACCAAGGACGAGGGCGCCCGGCCCGATACGACCTTGGACGGGCTCAAGGCGCTGAAGCCGGTCTTCGCCGATGGACAAAGGATCAAGGCCGGCTCGCACATCACCGCCGGCAACGCCTCGCAGCTCTCCGACGGCGCCAGCGCCTCGGTGCTGATGGAGGCTAGAGAGGCCGAGCGCCGCGGCCTCCAGCCGCTCGGAATCTATCGCGGCATAGCGGTCGCCGGCTGCGATCCCGACGAGATGGGAATCGGCCCGGTCTTCGCCGTGCCGAAATTGCTCAAGGCCAACGGCCTGAAAATGGACGATATCGGGCTCTGGGAGCTGAACGAAGCCTTCGCCGTGCAGGTGATCTATTGCCGCGATCGGCTCGGCATTCCTGACGAGATTCTCAATGTCGACGGCGGCGCCATCTCGATTGGCCATCCTTACGGCATGAGCGGCGCCCGCATGACCGGCCACGCGCTGATCGAGGGCAAAAGGCGCGGCGCGAAGTACGTCGTCGTAACGATGTGCGTCGGCGGCGGCATGGGCGCGGCGGGCTTGTTCGAAGTGGCGTGAGAGGGTTTGGGCTTTCGCCGCAAACCCGCTCTGTACGCCGCGCCAGCCTCGCCGGAAAGGTCTGACGCCGACGAGACGGCGAAACGAGCTGCGGCGTCCGTTATGCCGGATGGCGGAGGTTCTCCCTTTCGACCGAGGCAATGAGACGATCCTACAGCCGGGCGCCGCAGCATTCGAGATTGACCGATCTGAAGCGGATAGTTCGGAAGGATACGTCTTCGCGTACGGGTTCGAGGCGGAAGGCGGGCCTCTCGAGGCAATGCTCGCAGCGAGTGCGAACCAGAAATATACGTCTGACATCAAGGCTCTAGACGATTGTTGATCGGACTGGCGAGGCGCGCCGGCCTTGTCCTTGCGCGGTTGCGGACGAATTCAGCAGCGCCTCCATGGAACTTGTCCAGCAGGAGCCTAGTTGGAGGCGCGATTGCAGCTATGGCCTGGAGCCCGCCATGAACGGCTTGATTTACCTTGTCGGCCTCGTCGTCGTGATCATGTTCATTCTTTCGTTCCTCGGCCTTCGTTGACGGCGCCGGCCATGGCCACACGAACCCTCGAATCCGACGCCGCCGTCGATACGGGCCTCGTCCGAGCCTATATCGATTGGAGCGCGATCGCCGCCGGCGCGATCGTCGCCGGCGCCGTGTCCTTCATCCTCATCTCGTTCGGCTCTTCGCTCGGCCTTTCCGTCTCTTCACCCTCCTCGACCTGGCGCGACACGTCCGCCGCCTTGGCGGTCGCCGGCGGGCTGTGGCTGCTGCTGACAGCTCTCGCCAGCTTCGGGCTCGGAGGGTACCTGTCCGGCCGCTTGCGCGCGTCTTGGCGCGGCGGCGCGACCGACGAGGTCGCGTTCCGGGACGGCGTTCACGGCCTGGTCGCCTGGGGGCTCGCAGTGCTGCTCGCCGGCGGTCTGACCCTGGCGGCGGCAAAGCCTTCAGCGACCGCCGACCTGACAAAGCCGAATTCGGCGACCGCCGAGCCGCTGCTCGCCTTCGAACTCGACCGGCTGTTTCGCTCCGACCGCACGCCCGCTGATCCCGCAACCGATTCCGAGCTCCGCGGGCAAGCGGCGCGAATTATCACTTCCGGTCTCGGCCATTCTGGAATGGCGGCCGATGATCGCGCCTATCTCGTCCGGCTTGTACAGAGCAGAACCGGCCTGACGCAGGCGGATGCGGAGACCAGGGTCAATCAAGCGGTCTCGGAGGCCGGTCAGGCGATCGCCAGGGCGCGCGGCGCCGCCGTGCTGCTCGGCTTCATGGTCGCCGCGTCTCTGGCGATCGGCTTGGTCGCGGCTTGGCTCGCGGCGCAGATCGGCGGCGAACACCGGGACAATGCGGTGTCGCACGTGTTCTGGCGACGCTGGGAAGTCGACCGCTTCTTTCTCATCCGGTGACGGCTCTCGGGCGGACGGCGTTCCGCCCGCCGGCTGTCCTGGTTCAGATAGATGTGAGACGGGCGCTGGCTCAGCGCCAAGTCGTCATTGATGGCTTGGCGGCTATTTTGCGCGAGATAAATTTGAACTCAAGGACGGCCCGAAGGGCCGCCGCCGGAGGCGGGACGCTTCGCGTCTCCTTGACTTCAAATTTATCTCGCGCATCGCTCTGCCAAGCAAACAATGACGAAATCCGCCTCCGGCGGCGTCTCATATGTAGTGAGCCAGGACACCGCCTTGCGCCCGCGCCGCGGCCGCGGCATGGTCGGCGTTGCGCTTGGCTGAACGAGCGCGCGGCTTGGGGCTTGACGATGCGCATGGCGATGGCCGCCGCAATCCTCGCGGCCGCCGCAATCGGGAGCGCTCGCGCGCAGGACGCGCCGCCCGCAGCCGTTTCTTCCGCGCTGGCCGATCCCGCCTCTTCCCCGTCTTGGGCCTCCCAAATCGACGCCGCCCACGCCCGCCACGACGACTGGCTCGCCTGCATTCGCGCGAAGCGGTTCAAATGCGACGAGAAGGCGAAGCCTGATCCGATGCAGGCGCTGCTCGACGACGACACGCTGGTGGAAGGCGATATCGTCGCGACGCCGCACGGGCTGAAGGTATTTCATGGTCAGCCGCAGACGCCGCACAAGTGGGAGGATTTCAAGTAGCACGGCGCGGAATCCAGGTTAACTTCACTGCAGCTGAAGGATTTGGAGGAGGAAGCGCGGGTCCCAGCCTGCGGCTTTTCGGCGGGTTTTGACGCTTCCCTTGGTT
>JAJPHH010000148.1 GCA_021325385.1 Alphaproteobacteria bacterium | reverse complement strand
GGAATGACACTGCTCAAGGACAAATAGCCGTGGTGACCCAACCGCTGTTTCGGAAGATCGACAATCACATGCTCCGCGTCGCCGATCTCGAGGCGGCGATCGCCTTCTATCGCGACAAGCTCGGCCACAGCCTGATCTGGCGAGACGCCGACGCAGCCGGCCTCGCATTGCCCGAGACGGATGCGGAGCTTGTGCTTCACCGCCTAATCGGCCCCGAAACCGACATTGTGGTCGACGACGCCGACCAAGCCTACCAGGCCTTCTTGGACGCCGGCGGCGTATCCGTCGAACCGCCTTTCGACATCGCCATCGGCCGCTGCGCCCGCGTGCGCGATCCGTTCGGCAACGTCATCGTCATGCTCGATCAGTCGAAAGGGAAACTCGCAACCGACTCGCAGGGACGCGTGACCGGAGTGAGGCCGCGCTCGTCCCACTAAAGCGTGTTGTTTCAGATAGATCAGTCCGTCATTGCGAGCGAAGCGAAGCAATCCAGAACCATTGCGGCTCCCTGGATTGCTTCGTCGCTTCGCTCCTCGCAATGACGGCGCTCACGCCACGCCGAGCTTCCGCTGCAGGCTGGTCGACGACGTCGTGTACTGGAACAGCAGCTTCTTGTCCGGGTACACGTAGCGATGCGCCTTCTGCGCGGCGAGCGCGGCTTCGTGGAAGCCGGACAGGATCAGCTTCAGCTTGCCGGGATACGTGTTGATGTCGCCGACGGCGAAAATGCCCGGCGTGCTGGTCTCGAATTTCTCCGTATCGACCGGCAACAGATTTTCGTGCAGGTTGAGGCCCCAATCGGCGATCGGCCCGAGCTTCATCGTCAAGCCGAAGAAGGGCAGCATGTCGTCGGTCGGATGCTCGAAAACGCTGCCGTCTTCGCCGCGGATCGTCGCGGCCTTAAGCTCGCCGGCCTCGCCCTTGAGGCCGGCGATCTGGCCGAGGATGAAGTCCATCTTGCCGGCCGCGGCGAGTTCGCGCATCGCGTTGACGGAATGCGGCGCGGCGCGAAATTCGTTACGGCGATGCAGAAGCGTGATCCGCTTGGCGACCGGGTGCAGGTTCAAGACCCAGTCGAGCGCGGAATCGCCGCCGCCGACGATCAGCACGCGGCGTTCGCGGAACTGCTCGATCTTGCGCACCGCGTAATGGACGCTCTTGCCTTCATAAGCTTCGATGCCGGCGATCGGCGGCTTTTTCGGCTGGAACGAGCCGCCGCCCGCGGCGATGATTACGACCTTGGCCTCGAACGTCTTTTCCGCGTCAGTATGGACGCGAAACAGCGGATGCTCGGCCGTGCCCATCGCCTCCAGGCCGGCGACCATTTCGCCCAAATGGAACGTCGGGCCGAACGGCTTGATCTGGTGGAGCAGGTTGTCGACGATTCCCTGGCCGGTGATGATCGGAAAGCCGGGAATGTCGTAGATCGGCTTTTCCGGATAAAGCTCGGCGCATTGGCCGCCGACCTTTGGCAAAATGTCGATAAGATGGGCCTTGATGTCGAGGAGGCCGAGTTCGAACACGGCGAACAGCCCGATCGGGCCCGCGCCGACAATCACGGCGTCGGTCTTGATGACGTCGGCAACCGCGTCCGTCTTGACGATGTTGTCCATATGAGAAGGTTCCGTTTGCGGCGCGTCAGCCCTGGCGCGGCGGCGTCGTGACGATCAGGCCGTCGAGGGCGTCCGTGACCTTGATCTGGCAGGACAGGCGCGAAGTCGGCCTGACTTCGAAGGCGAAATCGAGCATGTCCTCCTCCATCTGCTCCGGCTTGCCGACCACTTCGGTCCAGGCCTCGTCGACATAGACGTGGCAGGTCGCGCAAGCGCAAGCGCCGCCGCATTCGGCTTCGATTCCGGGTATGCCCTCGCGCAGGGCGGTCTCCATGACGGTCGAGCCCGGCTGGGCCTCGACCGTGCGGGAATGCCCTTCGGAATCCTTGTAGGTGATGCGGATCATGGAGCCTCTGGTTCCTCTATCGGCGCCAACTAAACGACGGGCGCGCGATATTGCAACGCGAAAGCCCCGGCCGCCGCCTTCATAAAGCCTGAAAAGCAGAAGCGGAAGTCGGCCGCTCGACAAAGAGCGGCGGTTTCGTCACGCCAGCAGCTTGGCGATCGCCTCGCGCGCTTCGCTGACCGCCCCGGCCAGGCCCGCCAAGGCCGCCGCGAGCGTCGCCTGGCCCGCCGGCTCGGCGCAAACGGCTTCGAGCCGGGCCGCTGCTTCCGCCACGCGATCCGCCCCAACCGCCAGCGCCGATCCTTTAAGCATATGGGCGAGATCGGCGCGAATTTTAAGATCGTCGCTGGGCGCCGCCGCCAATTGGCCGACGATCCGCGCCGCCTGGCGCTCGAACATGGCCAGCAATTCGCGCTCGAGGTCCTGGTCGCCTAGACTCTGGCGGGCGAGGCGGACAAGGTCGATCGGCGGCGGCGCGGCTGCCGCCGGCGCATGACTTTCCCAAGTCTCACAAAGACTTAGCGCAAAATCGCTCATCCGCCGGCGCTCCGCAGACGTTAAGCTTGGCGGCAAGAATAGTCGTGGCTGAAGAAAGAAAATTCCGCCAAAGCCAGGGTTTCGCCATGGTCGCCCGTCAGGGTTGCTGAAGCGTTAACGACGTTTGTGGATCGAAAAGCCCAAGCGTTTCAATCTTCGCCCACGGCCTGTAGACTGGGCTTGGTTAATTGAGTTTTAAGCGTCCGCCCGAAGGCCACACATCAAGGGCGGCGATGCGGTCTAAAACTGCGTCCGGCGCTTAGGGGATAAGGCGGTATCTATGGCTCAGCAGAGTAAGGCTCAAGACGCCGTCGCGGCGGCTATGTCGGCGATCGAAGAAGCCTTGAACATGTCGGTGGCCGACCAGGCCAAGGAGGCTAAGGAAGCGAAGCCCGCCGAGCCGGCCGAAGAAGCCAAGAGCGTCCCCGCCAAGCCGTTGCCGAACATCGCCGCCGCGCCGACGCCGAGCGTCGCGCCGACGCCCGAATTGCGCGTCGAGCCGCGCATCATGCCCGCGCCGATCCGGCCGCCGCGGGCGGAGCCGCCGCGGAGCGAAGCGCCGAGCCTGGCGCCGCCGCCTGCGCCCGCCGCTGCGGAGCCCCCGGCCGCAGCGGCGCCCTCCCCGGCTCTGCCTTCCGCGCCGCCCGCCAATGACGACCGTCCCTCGGTCGGCCAATTGTTGATGGCGTTCCAAAGCAAGCCGCCGAGCCGCGCGCCGATCGTGGCGGCGATCCTCGCCTCCCTGATCTGGCTCTTGTTCTGCGGCGCTTTCCTCGCAGCGCATTACGATCTCGTCGGCGGCCGCTCGCCGGCAAGCCGCGAATTCTGGCTGCAGCCGGAAATCGGCTTGGCGGCGTTGATCGTCGTCGGGCCGGTCCTGTTCATTTTCGCCATCGCCGCCCTGGTGCGCCGGAGCCAGGACCTGCGCGCGGCCGCGCGCGCCATCAGCCAAGTCGCCATGCGCCTGGCCGAGCCGGAAACCGTGGCCAGCGAACAGGTCGCGACCTTGTCCCAGGCGATCCGGCGCGAGGTCGCCTCGATGGGCGACGGCATCGAGCGCGCGCTCGCCCGCGCCTCCGAATTGGAGACGCTGGTGCGCGGCGAGGTCTCCAATCTCGAACGCTCCTACTCCGAGAACGAGCGGCGGGTTCGCGCGCTGATCGCCGAATTGGCCGACCAGCGCGAGGCCATCGTGGCCAATGGCGGCAAGGTCCGCGCCGCGATCGCCGGGGCCCATCAGGGCGTCGCAGCGGATCTCGACGCCATCGCCGACCGGCTGAACGAACGCATTGTCACGACCGGCCAGGCCGTGGTCGCTTCGCTCGGCGCGACGGCCGAAGGGGTCGGCGTCGCGCTCGAGCGCGCCGGCGCGGAGACGATCGACAAGATCGGCGGCCATAGCGCTCACCTGACGCAGACTCTCGCCGTCATCGGCGCCGACGTCGCCAACCGCCTCGCCGAAGCGACCGACCGCAACGCGTCGTCTCTGATCGAGCGGGTCGCCGATATCGACCAGCGCGTCAAGACCACTGGCGAGGCTTTGACCGCGAACATAACCGCGCGCGGCGACGACCTCATCAGTCGGCTCGACGTCGCCGGCGCGCGCGTTTCCGAGGCGATGATCGGCCATGGCGAGAGCTTGGTCGCGCGCGTCGCGCAATCCAGCGAGGCCATGCTGACCGACTTTACCGCGCGCGCCGACGACATCGCTGCGCGTCTCGACGAATCCGGCGGCCGCATCGCCGGCGCGATCGTCGATCGCGGCGAGGGCCTGGTGTCGCGTCTCGCCGAAACCACCGACCGCATGCACGAGACGGTGACGGTGCATGGCGAGCGGCTCCACGCCCGACTCGCCGCTTCGCATGACCAGGTCGTCTCCGCCTTGAGCCAGCGCGCCGAGGAGGTGCAGCGCCTGTTCGATACGACGGCGGCGAATTGGTCGGCCGAGTTCGACGCGCGGCACGCGGCGCTGGGGGTGCAGCTCGACGAGCACGCCAACTCGGTCGGGGCCCGGTTCGAGAATTGGGCGGCGCAATTCGACGCGCGCCGCGCCGCGTTCGGCGCTCAGCTTGACGAACACGCCGACGACGTCAGCGCCCGTCTGGAAAATTGGGCCGCGCAATTCGACGCGCGCCGCGCCGCTTTCGGCGCTCAGCTCGACGATCACGCCAACGACCTCAGCGGCCGCTTCGAAAATTGGGCGGCGCAATTCGAGGGGCGCCGCGCCGCTTTCGGCGCGCAGCTCGACGATCACGCCAACGATCTCAGCGCCCGGTTCGAAAATTGGGCGGCTCAATTTGACGGGCGCCGCGCCGCCTTCGCCGCTTGGTTCGATCAGCACGCCAACGAGATCAACGCCCGCTTCGAAGAAACGTCGCAGCGCACGATCGCGACGATCCAAGAGAACAGCGCCGCCATGCACGAGCGCTTGGCGACGACCGCCAGCGATTCGATCGCGCGCATGGACGAGCAGACCAACCGTCTGGCCGACCGTTTCGCGGCCAGCGCCGGCGAAGCCGTGGCGGCCATCGCCATTCATAGCGAAAGCGTCAACGAGACGCTGAATTCTCAACTCGCCAATTTCGAGCAGACTTTCTCCGGCCGCAGCAACGCCGCGATTTCGGCCCTTGCCGATCAGACGGGTCGCCTCGGCGAGCAGCTCGAAACGCTCGACCGCTTGGTCGGCGCCGCCGGCGAAGGATTCGTCGAGCGGATCGGCGCGCATGCCGATCGCGTCACCGCTCATATCGACCAGCATATCGGCGTTCTGGACAACGCCATGGCGAACCGGAGCGCCGAGATCGACCGCCGCCTCGCCGAGCACAGCCAAAAATTCGTCGAGGTGTCCGGCGCCAGACTTGCGGAGTTCGAAACCGCATCGGTCGCGCACCACGCCGATTTGGACCGCGCCCTCGCGTCGCATTCCGATCGGGTCGACACGGCGATCCGCGAAGGCCTCGCCGGATTCGAATCGGTCTCGGGCGCGCGCCACGCCGAGATCGCCGCCGCCTTGTCGACGCATGGCGAGCGCGTCGACGCGGCCATGCGCGACGGCCTCGCCGGCTTCGAGGCGGCTTCCGTCGCGCGTCAAGCCGAAATCGCCGTCGCTCTGTCGACCCATGCCGAGCGGGTCGACGGCGTCATGCGCGAAGGCCTTGCCGGGTTGGAGACCGCCGCCGGCGCGCGACAGGCCGACCTCGACGCCGCCCTGGCGTCGCACGCCGCGCGAGTCGACGCCGCGATGCGCGACGGCCTGGCCGGCTTCGAATCGGTTTCGGCCGGCCATCACGCCAATCTCAGCGGCGCATTGGCTTCGCATGCGCGGCGGATCGACAGCGCGGTCCGCGACGGCCTCGCCGGCTTCGAGGCGACGTCCGCGGCCCATCACGCCGATCTCAGCGGCGCGCTCGCCGCGCATTCCGAGCGAGTCGACAACGCCATGCGCGAAGGGCTCGCCGGTTTCGAGACGGCCTCTTCGGCCCGCCATGCCGATCTCAACAGCGCGCTCAGCGCGCATTCGGAGCGGGTCGAGCGCGCCATGCGCGAGGGTCTCGTCGGCTTCGAGGCGGCCTCCACGGCGCATCAAGCCGAACTCAACGGCGCGCTCTCGACCCATTCGGAGCGGGTCGAACATGCGTTGCGCGAAGGCCTGGTCGGCTTCGACGCTGCAATATCGGGCCGCGTCGGCGACATGGTCGGCCGCGTCGAAAACCAGACCGACGCGCTGGTCGGTCGGCTCGGCGAAAAGCTGTCGGCGATCGAAGAGACTTTTACGGTGCACGGGCCGGCGCTCGACGCTCGCCTCGCCGCGCGCAGCAACGAGGCGATTGCGCTGTTCGAGAACAACCTCAAAACGCTTGACGATCACACGGCGGTCAGGACCGAGCATATTTCGAAAACACTGGAGACGCTGCTCGACCGCGTCGATACCGGGCTGGAGACGCGAGCGCGCGCCCTCAACGACACGCTCGCTCAGCGTACGCTCGAGCTCGCCCGTACGATGAGCCTCGGCGGCCATGAGGTCGTCGGCGCGCTCGACGCCAAGTCGAAGGAGATCGGCGAAGCCCTGCAAAGCCGCGCCGCGACGCTGACCGAAGCCCTGTCGGGCCAGGCGCGCGAGATCAACGCGACGCTCGGCGGCAATCTGATCGCGCTCAGCAGCGCGCTCGGCGAAAGCGTCGAGCGCATGCAAGAGCGGGTTGTTCATCCCCTCGAAGGACTGTCGACGACGCTCGGCGAAATGGTCTCCGGCCACGCCGAACGCATCGATTCGACGCTCGGCCAGCACCGCAAGGCGATCGACGAGACGATCGGCGAGCACCGCAGGATTCTCGACCAGACGGTCGGCGTCCACAGCGCCGCCATTCGCCGCTCCCTGGAGAGCGGTTCGGCCGAGATCGAAACCGGCATGGCCAAGGCGATCGCCTCGCTCGACGGCGCCTTCGCGGTCCATGGCGGCGGCCTCACCAAGACGATCAGCGATCAGATCGACGATCTGCGCTCGATCATCGACGACAAGGGCTCGGACTTCGTCGCCCGGCTCGGCGCCCGCGGCGGCGAAATGTCGAGCGAGCTCGCCAACGCCGCCGAACGCGCGGCGCAAGCCTTCGATCAGCGGACGTCGTCTTTGATCAATCTGCTGGCGCGGCGCAGCGAGGACCTGCTCGGCGCGATCAGCGCCGGTTCGGCCGCCTCTTTGCAATCGCTCGGCGCCCTGACGGCGCAGATCGGCCAGGAAGCGCAGAACGCCGCGGCTCTGCTGCGGGCTGCGGCCAACGAGACCGCCGCCGTCTCGTCGCAGTCGATCGGCGCGCTGACCGCGCAGATCGGCGAGGAGGCGCAGAGCGCCGCGGCTCTGCTGCGGGCTGCGGCAAGCGAGACCGCCGCCGCCTCGTCGCAGTCGATCGGCGCGCTGACCGCGCAGATCGGCGAGGAGGCGCAGAGCGCCGCGGCTCTGCTGCGGGCTGCGGCGAGCGAGACCGCCGCCGCCTCGTCGCAGTCGATCGGCGCGCTGACGGCGCAGGTCGGCGAGGAGGCGCAGAACGCCGCCGCGCTGATCCGGGCCGCCGCGAGCGACACCGCCGCCGCCTCGTCGCTTGCGCTTACCGGGCTTGGGGAGAAGCTGCGCCAGGAGGCCGAGCAGGCGGCCGCCCAGTTGCGCGAGGCGCTCGAGCGGAGCGGCGGCGCCTCGGTCAATGCGCTGAGCGGCGCAGGCGAAAGGCTGCGCAACGAGTTGCTGCAAGTGCTCGACCGACTCGGCGCGACGAGTTCGACGCTCGAACGCGTCGTGCAGACGGCGAGCGCCGACCTCGAATCGGTCCGCGGCGGCCTCGCCGATCGGGTCGGCGAATTCGAGCGGGCGCTCGGCGCGATCTCGGCTCAGATCGCGGCGCTCGGCCGCGCCTCGACGACGACGCAGAAGGAGGCGGCTGGCCTCGCCGACCGTCTCGCCGATCACGTCAATGCCTTGGCCGGCGCGGCGCATGATCTCGCCGCGATGCAGAGCACGTTCGACGACGCCATCGCCCGGCGCCGCGACAGCTTGACCAATCTCATCGAGGAGGTCGCCGCCAAGAGCGACGCGTTCGAAAACCTGATGCAGGTCTTCACCACGACGGTCGAGGACTCGCTCAGCCGCGCGCTGCAGCGAGCGAAAGACATCCAGACCTCGATCGCGCAGACGACCAGCGGCGCGGCGCGCCAGATCAGCGACCAGTTCGAGATCATCCGCGATCATGCCGGCAAGGAGCGCGAGCGCACCGCGGCCGCGCTCGAAGAGGCCTATCAGCAGGCGACCGCGCAGCTCTCGACGATCATGAATCTCGCCAACGAGCGCTTCAAGCAGACGGCGGCGAGTCTGCGCGCGACGACGGTGGAGATCACCCGCGAACTCGAAGCGACGCGGCAGGAGCTGCAGCGCGGCGTGCTCGAATTGCCGCGCGAGACCAGCGAGCAGGCCGCGGCGATGCGGCGCGTCGTCGGCGATCAGATCAAGGCGCTGAACGAACTCGCCGAGATCGTCGCGCGGGCCGGCGGCGGCCTGGACGTCGCCGAGCCTGCGCCGGCGCCGGTCCCGCCGCCGCCCCGCGCGCTCGAGCCGCCGCGACCCGAGCCGGCCCGGCCCGAGCCGCCGCGCCCGGCGGAGATCGCGTCGCAGCCGCAGGAGCCGCCGCGGCCTCGCCCGGCCCCGCCGAGCCGGCTCTCGGCGGCCAATTCCGCGTCAGGCGCCGCCGCGCCGAGCCGCGGCCAGGTCGGCTGGCTCAGCGATCTTCTCTCGCGCGCCTCGCGCGACGAGGAGCCGGCGGCTGCGAGCCGGCCGGTCGAGCAGATCGACGGGATTTCGCTCGACAACATGGCCGCGCTGATCGACCCGGACGCGGCGGCGGAAATGTGGGACCGTTGGCGCCAAGGCGACACCAGCGCGTTCTCGCGCCGACTCTACACGGCGCAAGGCCAGCAAACGTTCGATGAAATCCGGCGACGGTACAAGGCCGATCCGCACTTCCGCGAGACGGTGAACAAATACGTCCAGGAATTCGAGCGTCTGCTCGCCAAGATCGGCCGCGACGATCGCGACGGCTCGCAATCGCGAGACTATCTGCTCTCCGACAATGGCCGGGTCTATACGATGCTGGCGCATGCGTCGGGGCGATTGGGATAGGCGGCAAAATCGAGGGGCGGCAGCGCTCGCAAGAACCCCTACGATCTCGATCCGACAGAGCTCAAGGGGCAGCGATGGGATCAAGCTTGTCAAAGCCGAGCGCTGTCGACCGGATCTGCGCGACGGCGGCTGCCCTTGGCTTCAGCGCTGCGCGGCTGCCTGCGCTTTTCACGCTCGCGAGCATTTATCCGCCTAGTCCCGGCTATGCGGCTTGGATCGACAGTAAAACGGGGCAGCCGGTCCAGGTCGAGCCGTACGTCGATCCGCAGACCGGCGGCCGAAACTACGACTACAAATCAGGACACGCGTTCTATCACGGGCGCGCGCTCTTCTGGGATACAAAATCCGGGACATGGCGCGATGGGGCGACCGGCCAAGAGGTACAAGTCGAGCCTTATGTTGATCCCCATACCGGCGGCCGCAACTACGATTACCAGTCGGGGCACGCCTTCTATCACGGCCATCAGCTATTTTGGCAGCCCGCTCCGCCGCCGCATCCGGCAGCTTCCACCAACGCGCCGCCGCCGTCCTCATCGAGTGTTTGGACTCCCCTTAATCATAACAACAGCCACTGACGCCGAGCGCGGGGCGCGTCGACGTATATCCGTCAGTTTGTCCAGTTCTGGATCTTCAATCCCGGGATGCGGCGAAACTCCCGCTCGTTGTTCGTGACCAGAGTCAGACCAGCGGCCTTTGCGTGCGCGGCGATCCAGAGATCATTATTCCCTATCGTTTCACCGGCGAGTTCGAGAGCGGCGCGGATGCTCCCGTAAACTTCGCCGGCAGACGGAGGCAGGTCCATGGCGGGCAATAGCGCCGCCAATTCCGCCAGTTGCTCGGCGGCCTTTTCACGAAATTGGCTCTTCTGCGCTCCATATGTCAGTTCGCCATAGGTGATGACCGAAATCACCGCCTCCCCCGTCCGCAACCGCTCAAATCTTGCCAGGACTTCAGGCGGGCGTCGGCGTCGGATGTAGATGCAAATATTCGTATCGAGGAGGAAGCGGGCCTGGGTCAAAGGCCTTCGCGCTCTTGCGGGGGAGCGTCGCCGCGCCCTTCATCGAGAAAATCAGCCGGCAGGTTGGCGAGAATCTCGAACGCGCGGGACAAGCCTTTGCCTCTCTCGCGCAGCACGATTTCGTCGCCGCGACGGAAGATTTCGACTTCCTTGCTCTTGATCTGGAACGCCTTTGGCAGGCGGACAGCTTGGCTGTTGCCCGAACGGAAGACCTTAGCGGTGGCCATCCGCAACTCCTCTCGTATATACAGCCCCGTATATACTCCAGGGGCGAGGGCCGGCGCAAGCTCGCCTTGGCGCCGCGCGGATTGCAAAAGAGGCCGGCCTCCGCCGGCAGATCCCCTGCCGGGCGGCAAAGCCGCCAATTTCGCCAGCCCTCCGATTCTTGCTGGCGAAATTGACTGTTCTCCGCGCCACAATTGGCGAGCCGAAACCATCACGCTGACGCAAGCCTCGCTCCGCCTTCCGCTTGCCCCTCGTTTTCGCGCGTTGCAGACTGGCGGGATGGTTCTCCTCCTCTATGGGTATCCGAAGAAGAGCGGCTGGTGGCCGCCGCCGGCCGGCTCGCGTTAACGGCCGCCGCCCTCTTCCTCCTGGAGAATTCTCATGCAAATCCATTCCGCGACGCCGCGCGAGCGCGCGCTCACGATCCATTGGTCCGACGGGACCGAAACCGACTTTCCGTACCTCTTCCTGCGCGACAATTGCCCTTCCGGATTCCACCCGCAGACGCAGGAGCGGCTCTTCGACCTGCTCGGCGTTTCGGAAGACTTGGCGCCGAGCGACATAGCCGCAGACGGCGAAACGCTCACGATCGACTGGGCTGTCGACCCGCCGCACCGCACCCGGTTCGAGGCGCGCTGGCTCGCCGACCATCGGCCCGGAAAGAGGCCGCCCGATCCGGCGGACGTCCCTTCGGAGAGTTGGGGCGCGGAATTCCTCGAGCGCCTGCCGCGGCGCGAGGCGACGGCGCTCGCCGCCGATCCGGCCGCGATGCGGGATTGGCTGATCGAGCTGAAGCGCTACGGCCTTACCGTCGTGACCGGCCTCGCCGACTACGAAGAGGCGGGCGTCGAATTCGGCAAGAAGATCGCTTTCCTGCGCCGCACGAATTTTGGCGAGACCTTCCGGGTCGAGACCAAGCCCGATCCGAACAATCTCGCCTATACGTCGCATGCGCTCGCGCTGCATACCGATCTTCCCAATCAAGAAACGCCGCCCGGCTTTCAATTCCTCCATTGCGTGCGCAATGACGCAGAGGGCGGCGGATCGGTTTTCCTGGACAGTTTCCGCATCGCCGAGCGATTGCGCCGGGAGGACCCGAAGAGCTTTGCGCTTTTGACGAGCGTACCGATCCCGTACCGTTTCCATGATCGCGACGACGACATCCGCATTGACCGTCCCTTGATCGGACTGGACGAGCGCGGCCGGCTCTTCGACGTGCGTTACAGCGCGCATCTGATGGACGCCTTCCATATGGAAAGCGACGTGATGATCGATTATTACCATGCGTTCCGGAAGTTCATGTCGGCGACGCGCGATCCTGCGGACCGGATCTCGTTCAAGCTCGGGGCCGGCGAGATGGCCGTCTTCGACAATCGGCGCGTCCTGCATGGCCGGGAAGCGTTCAATCCGGCGACCGGCCATCGCCTGCTGCGCGGCTTCTATATCGACCGCGGCGAGATCGACAGCCGGATCAGGACGCTCTCGCGGGATTTGGGCTGAGCGAATCTCGGCCTGTCGGGCGCCGCGGCGAACTTCACAAGCCGAGATAGGATTCGGCGACAGCCCTGTCTTGCGCGAGCGCTTTCGCGGCGCCTTCGCCGACGATGCGGCCCAGCGCCAGCAAATAGGCGCGATCGGCCATTTTCAGGGCGCGCCGCGCGTTCTGCTCGACCATGAGGATGCTGGTCTCGCCTTCGCGCGCGATCTTTTCCAACGCGGCGAAGAGCTCCGCCGCGATCAACGGCGCAAGGCCCAGCGAAGGCTCGTCGAGCAGCAGCAGGGACGGACGCGACATCAGCGCCCGACCCACCGCCACCATCTGCTGCTCGCCGCCGCTCATCGTGCGCACGGCCTGGCGTCGCCGCTCCTTGAGGCGCGGGAAAAGCTCGAAAACGCGCTCCGCAGCGACGGAAGCTGCGCCGCGACCGGCCGAAGCAAAGGCGCCGAGCGATAGATTCTCCATCACCGACATGGGGCCGAACAGGCGCCGGATCTCGGCGACCGTGGCGACGCCCCGCTCGACGATCTGGTGCGGCCGCAGCCCGATCAAGTCTTCGCCGCGATAGCGGATCGAGCCCGCCGCCGGTCTGACGAGCCCCGCCACGGCGTTGAGCAGCGTGGTCTTGCCGGCGCCGTTGGCGCCCAGAATGGCCACGACTTCGCGCTCGCGCACGCGCAGCGAGACGTCGTCAAGGGCGAGATGGCGTCCATAGGCGCATTCGAGCGCGTCGACTTCAAGCATTTTCGTCGCCGAGATAGGCGCGCACGACCTCAGCGTCGCGCAAGACGGCGTCCGGACGCCCTTCGGCGATCTTCGATCCGGCGTTCATGACGATGACGCGATGGCAAAGCGCGCGGACGGCCGCCATCACATGCTCGACCAGGATGACCGCCAACCCTTGCGCCGCCAAGCTCCAGACCACGGACATGCCGCCCTCGAGCTCGCTCGGACTCAAGCCTGAAAGCCACTCGTCCAGCAAAATGACGCGAGGTCGCGTCGCCAGCGCCCGCGCCAATTCGGCGCGCTTCTGCTCGACATAGGTCAGTTGATCGAAGCGGCGATCGGCTTTGGTCAGCAAGTTCAATTCGCCGAGAAAGCCGGCCGCCTCGTAGCCTGCATCTTTGAAGCGCGGTCTTTCGCCAGCGCCGTAGAGCGCAGCGGCCATCACCGTGCCGATGATCGGCATGTTGGCGGGCGCTCGCACGAGCTGAAAAGTGCGGTTGATGCGCTTGCGCACCCTGAGGTGATTGGCGAGCCGCGTGACGTCTTCGCCCGCCATGCGAATTTTGCCGCGGTCGGGCCGGATCGTCCCGGCGATGAGATTGAGCAGGGTCGTCTTGCCGGAGCCGTTCGGGCCGATCACGCCCAGAACCTCGCCGGGCGAGACGGCGAGCGACACGCCATTGACGGCGATCAGTCCGCCAAACGCCTTGCTCATGTCCTCGACTTCCAGGAGCACGGCCATCGGTCAGCGCTTTTCGCTGGGGCGCGGCAGGATTTTGGCCCATCGGTCCTCGATCAGGCCGGCGACGCCGCGCGGCAGCGCAATCGGCCGTGACAGCCAGGCCCAGGCGTCGCGCAGCGGCCCGGAGAGCCCGCGCGGCAGATCGAGCGGACGGCCCAGCGCGGCCCAACCATCTTCGAGAAGTCCGGTCGCGCCGCGCGGCAGAAAGTAGACGATCACCATGAAGATCACGCCGAGAAAAATGCTGTACCAGAACGGAAATTCGGTTTGCAGAAGCTCCGACAGGACAGCGAGCGGAACGACGCCGAGCAGCGGTCCCCAGAGCCGCTGCAGGCCGCCGAGAAAGGCCATGATGACGACCACGAAGGACACGAGAGGATTGAACGCGAAATTCGGATTGATGAAGCCGAAGCGCGGCGCCATCAGCGCGCCAGTCAAGGTGATGAAGACCGTCGAAACGACGAAGATCGCCACCTTGGCGAAGGCGACGTTGATTCCGACCTGCCGCGCGATGGTTTCATCCTCGCCGATCAGGAGAAGGCCGAGACCGAAGCGGCTGCGGCGCAGCAGCCAGCCGATGGCGAAGACAACGACGGCGAGGGCGAGCAGGTGCTCGTAAATCATCGTCGTGTCGAAAGCGACGTATACGTAGCGGCCCATCGTGTGGGTCTGATTGATCTCCCACCAGACCGTCAATTCGCGGATCATCTCCGAAAGGCCGAAGCCGAAGATGACGAAGAACATGCCTGAAATGCGCAAGGTCAGGACGCCGACGACCAAAGCCAGCGCCGCGCCGGCCGCGGCCGCCGCCGCGAACGCCGCGTAAAGCGGCATCGCTTTGACCAGTACGGCGACAGTGTACATGCCGACGCCGAAGAACGCGGATGTGGCGAGCGAGACGAGCCGCGTCGTTCCCGAGAAAAGCGACCACGCCATGGTCAAGACGACGGAGGACATCAGATTGACCATGAACGACAGTCCGTAATCGGACAGGAGCCAAGGCGCCGCAGCGAGAATGGCGACAAGCGACCCGTTCGCCGCGATGGCGGCGATGGCGCGATTGCGGCGCCGGCGTCGATCCTCGGCGGTCTCAGCCATATCAGGACGTTCCAAAGAGGCCGCGCGGCCTGACGACCAGCACGAGCAAGAACAGGGCGTAGGCGACGGCGAGCGTCAGGCCGGAATCGACGAAATACGAGCAAAGCGCCTCGGCGACGCCGAGCAGAACGCCGGCCAAGAGGCCGCCGGCGATGTTGCCGACGCCGCCCATGATGGCGACGACCAGTGCTTTCATGGTGAATTCGATGCCGATCGAAGGATTGAAGGTGAGAAAAGTGCTGACCAGCGCGCCCGCCGCGGCGACCAGCGCGCCGCCGCCGGCGAAAGCGAGCGCCGAGAGCCGGCGAACGTCGACGCCGACAAGCTCGGCGCCGATCGGATCGATCGCCAGAGCCCGCAACGCCGCGCCGAGCCGGGTGCGGTTGAGCGCGACCCAGACTGCGAGGCTCAAGAGGCAAGCCATCACGAAGGCGAGGACCCGATTGGCGGCGAAGGTGAAGCCGAAGACGCGCACCGGCCAGCCGAGATAGTCGTAAAAGCGATTGTTGGCGCTGAACGCCAGGGTGGCTGCGCCACGCAGGACGAACAGCAAGCCGAACGTGGCCAAAATCGTGTCGCCCTCCAATTGCGCGCGCGTGCGGGCGCGCCGCGACAACGGCGTCAGCAAGAAGCGATAGATGAGCCAATTGGCGGCGAAGGCCGCCGGCGCGGAGAGCAGCACCCCCAAGATCGGGTCGATGCTGAACAGCGTGAACATCCAGAAGGCGGCGAAAGCGCCGCCCATCAGAAACTCGCCATAGGCGAGGTTGACGATCCGCGCCACGCCGTATTGCAGATTGAAGCCGAGGGCGACGAGAGCGTAGAGCCCGCCCAGGATCACGCCGCCCAGGATGACTTCGATCGCCGACATTTCAGGCAGGATCGCTCGTTGAGACGAGCCGATCCGAGCCCGCCGGATCGGCTCTTCTATGCGTCGCGAGGAGCGTCACCACGCGGGCTTGGGAAATATCACCGGCTTGACGCCCGGAAAATCGCTCGGCGCCACGCCGACGAATTGACCGTTCTGCCACTGTCCTGCGCCGATCTGATGTTCGCGAATGTGAGTCTTCAGGTCGACCGGCCCGACGATCGTGTCCCACGGCCCGCCATCGGCGATCGTCTCGAGCACCTTCTTGCGGTCGAGCGCGCCAGCCTTCTCGATCGCCTGTTCGAGGATTTGCAGGCTGGCGTAGGTCACCGGGCTCGCCCAGCCGTCCGGCGCGTGACCGGTCGCCTCCTGCTGGCGCTTGTAGTAATCCATCGCGCCGGGCAGGGCCGGGTCCCAGCCGCCAATGCCGAGGACGCCCTGGACCTTGTCCTTGAAAGTGCCGCCATATTCCGCGAACGCGGTGCCCACCGCCGTGTAGAAGATTTTCGGGTTGTACCCTTGCGCGATCGCAGCGCCGGTCAGCATGAACGTATCGGGCGGATAGCTGCCAGCGATGAACGTGTCGGCGCCCGAGGCCTTCGCCTCCTTGATCTCGTTGGTGAGGTCCGCTGCGCCGAGCGGGTAGCTCTTCTGCAGGACGATGTCGTAGCCGTTCGCCTTCAGGCCGGCGGCGAACCCCGCGGAAAACTCGGCGCCGAACTGATCGCCGACGCTGAGCAGGACGACCTTGTTATTGAGCTGGCCGGCGGTCCTGTACTTATTCAGGATTTCGATCAACGCGCCGCCGAAATGCGGCGGCTGGTTGAGCAAGAAGAACAGCGTCGGAAATTGCTTGACGAGTTGCTCTTCATCGTTCGAATTCGCGGTGACGGCGAGTTGCGGATAACCATATTTGGCGAAGATCGGCGCCACCGCCAAATTGAACCCGGTGCTCCATGGCGGCAGGACGAAATCGACCTTGTCCTGGCTCATCAATTTCTCTTCGAGCCGCAGCAGCGTCTCGACATTGCTCGTGTCGTCGTATTTCGCAACGACCTCGACCGGAATCCGTTTGCCGAATTCCTTGACCATTATGCCGCCCTTGGCGTTGACGTCCTTGACCCAAAGCTCATAGCCGGGCAGCGTCGTCGTCGCCGCGCCTTGCGCGTTCACGCCCGACAACGAAACCGCGTAGCCGATGCGAATGCTCTTGGGCGCCTCGGCGGCCGCAACGGCGCCCGCGGCGAGACAGCCGGCCGCGACGGAGATCGCCGCCAATACGGTCCTGCGCGTCTGCTTATGCATGGTCTCCTCCCCTCCCCTCGACGGCGCGTCGGCGCCGACGTTTTCGTTTTGCGCTGACGGTCCCGCCGGCGCTGTCGCGCGGCTCAGAACGGGTAGGCGTTCGGCTTCTCCTTGATCGTCATCCACTGCCACTCGGTGAACTCCTCCCAGTTCGCCGGGCCGCCGATACGCGTGCCGTTGCCCGAAGCGCCGACGCCGCCGAATGGGACATGCGGCTCGTCGGCCACCGTCTGGTCATTGATGTGCAGCAGGCCGGTATTCAGCCGCTCGCCGATGGCGAGGGCGCGGCCGACATCGGCGGAGAACACGCCGGCGGAGAGGCCGTATTCGCTGGAATTGGCCAGCCTGACCGCCTCGTCGTCGGTCGAAAACGAGGTCACCGCCGCCACCGGTCCAAAAATCTCTTCATCGAACGCGCGCATTCCTGGCCTGACGCCGCTGAGCACCGTCGGACGGTAGAACGGCCCGTCGAACGTGCCGCCAGCTTCGAGCTTCGCGCCGGCCGCGACCGTATCCTTGACAATGCCGTGAATGCGCTCGACTTGCGCGCGGGTGATCACGGGGCCGAGCGCCACCTGGCCCAGCGGATCGCCGACCGGCAGATGCTTGGCTTTGGCGACAAGCTTTTCGGTCAGCGGCGACGCGATTTTGTCATTGGCCAGAACCCTGCCCGTCGTCATGCAAATCTGGCCCTGATGGAACCAGGCGCCGAAGGCGATGGCGGAGGCGGCGGAGTCGAGATCGGCGTCGTCGAGGACGATGACCGCGTTCTTGCCGCCGAGCTCGAGCTGAACCTTCTTCAGATGCTTGCCGGCCAATTCGCCGATGCGCCGTCCGACCTGGCTCGATCCCGTGAACGAAACCATCGCGATGTCGGGATCGGCGCAAATCGCTTCGCCCGCGTCAGCGCCGCCGGGCAGGACCTGCAGCACGCCTTTCGGCAATTCGGCGTCCTCGAATATCCGGGCGATGACGAATCCGCCGGTCAAGGCGGTGCGCGGATCGGGCTTAAGTACGACCGAATTGCCCGTCGCCAGCGCGGGAGCGACCGCGCGCATCGACAGGATCAATGGGAAATTGAACGGCGAAATCACGCCGATCACGCCGCGCGGCCGGCGACGCGCGATGCTGATGCGGCCCGGATCGGACGGAAGCACCAGGCCCTGCGGTTCGGTGCACATCGCCGCGGAGCGGTAGAGAATCTCCGTCACCATGTGGATTTCGAACCCGGCTTTCGCCGGAATGCCGCCGGTCTCGCGGGCGATCCAGGGGATCAACTCCTCCTGATTGTCCTCCAAAAGCCGCGCGGCCTTCCTCAGAATGGCGGCGCGCTTCTCATAAGGCGTCGCCGCCCAGCCGGGCTGGGCCGCGCGCGCCTCGGCCGCGGCTTTGCGCACGTCCGCCGCAATGGCGGCGCCGACCCGCGTCAGCGTCGCGCCGGTCGCCGGCTCGAGCACGTCCAGCGATCCGCCCGCGGCGTTGCGCCATTCCGCGCCGAACAGGCGCCCGCGCCACACGCTTTCGATCATGAACTTGTGCGCAGGCGCGTTCATCGCGAGGCCCTCCCAGCCTTTGCTTTGATCGTCGATCGCCCGGAAAGCGCGTGGCGAGGCGACGCAAAGGTTATGAAGACTAACGATTTTCTTGCGGCCGAACAATGGGCCCTGAAACGGCCTAAACGGCTCCCGTCTCCGCTTCGCCGGCGACAATCTCGGACGGTTTCCTCGCCGGGCTTCGGTTCACAAAGGTTGCAAGCTCGCCGGGTTGTGGGATGTTTCAAAGCGCGAAATAGTCGCTTCTCTGCGCCGAACGGCGTCACGGGGCCGCGACGAAGCGGAGGAGCATCGAATGTCGCTGGGGATCCGCCTCGACGACGTGCGTCGGCGCAACCGAGCGATGACGATCGCAGCCGTGCGGCGCGCCGGGCGGCCGTCCCGCACCGAGATCGTCGCGGCGACCAATCTCAGCCATGCGACGATATCGGCGATCACCGCCGACCTCATCGGCGAAGGCGTGCTGGTCGAGGCGAAGACTCCGGAAGCTTCGCTGATCAAGCGCGGCAGACCTCAGGTCGGCCTGGAGCTCAGCGGCCACGCCGCCGCAGCAGTCACGCTCTCGCTGTCGATGAACTCGCTCAGTTCAGCGATCACCGATTATTCGGGCCTGGTCCTCGCCGAGGAGCGCCGCAAGCTCGACACGTTGAAATTGTCGAGACGGGCGCTGATCGACGAATGCGTCGCTATGGCGCGGCTGCGGCTGCGCGATCCGGCGCTCGCCGGCCGCCGCGTATTCAGAATTGTTCTTGTCGTGCAGGGAACGACCGACGCCGGCTCGCGGCGCCTCGTCTGGTCGCCGATCACGCCGCATGGGGATATTCCATTCGCCGCCGCGCTCGAACAAGCCCTCGGCGTTCCCGCCACGGTCGAGAACGACTGCAACATGATGGCGATGGCGCTGAGCTGGCGCGATCCTGAGCGCTATCGCGACAATTTCGCCGCCATCCTGCTCTCGATCGGCGTCGGCATGGGCCTCGTGTTGAAAGGCGAATTGTTCACCGGCGCGCGGTCCTCCGGCGGCGAGTTCGGCCATATGATTCATCGGCCCGACGGCGCGCTTTGCCGGTGCGGGCGCCGCGGCTGCATCGAGGCCTATGCCGGAGATTACGCGATCTGGCGCAACGCCCGTCGGAAAGACGAAGGGGAAAAGCCGGTCGCCGAGGTCGATCCCGCGGAGATGCAGGCGCTGATCGCTGCGGCGCGCCGACGGGAGGGGCCGGAGCGCGACGCGTTCCGCAAGGCTGGAGAAGCGCTCGGCTTCGGCTTGGGAAGTCTTTTCGCGCTGACCGATGCCGCGCCGGTGGCGATCATCGGCGCGGGCGGCGCGGCCTTCGATCTGATCGAAGGCCCGTTGCTCGCCTCGATCGCCAAGACTTCCGGCGGCCAGGACGCCAAAGCGATTTCATTCGAGGTGCTGCCGGACGAAGCGCCGTTGATCCGCGAAGGGAGCGCGTTGCGCGCCTTGACTTTCATCGATGAGGAGATTTTTGCGCCGGGCGCGCCTGTCGCGGCCGAAAGATCGGCGCTTGAGGCTTAGGACGCCTTCGCCGCCCGCTTCGCTTTTAGCGGATGAATCGTTTCGCCGGCTTCGAGCATGGCGATGAATTTCGCGAGCCGCGCCGCCCGCGCGGCTGCATCCTTCGCGTGATGAAGACAATAGAGGATCGCGTAACGGTTTGCGCTGTCGAGCCGCTCGAAGAACTCGCGCGCGGCCGGCGAAGCCGCGAGCGCTTCACTCAGGTCGTCCGGGACGCTCGCCGCGCTCTGCGATTCATAAGCTGCGTCCCAACGGCCGTCCGCTTTGGCCGCCTCGACTTCGGCGAGCCCCGCCGGCGCCATGCGGCCTTGCGCGATGAGTTTTTCCGCTCGCTCGCGATTGAGTTTCGACCACCTGCTCTTCGGGCGGCGCGGCGTGAAGCGGATCAAGAAATATTCGTCGTCGAACGCGCCGAGCTGGCCGTCGATCCAGCCTTGCGCGATCGCGCCGTCGACGGCCTCCTGCTTCGACAGGCTCTTCGTCCCGGCGCCTTTCTTGGCGAGCTTGAGCCATAGGCCAGGCGAGGCCGGCTTTTGCCGGGCGAGCCAGGCCCGCCAAGCCGCGGCGTCGGCGAAGGCGAGGATCGGAAGCTCAGATTTGGATTCAGATTTGGATTTGGCCATGGCGCAAAGCCGCAGCGGCGCAAATGCGCCGGATCATATCTTCGCCGCCGTGAAGGCGACGATCTCGGTCATGACGGTCGACAGCGCCTTGTCGAGCGCCGCCGTCGCCTGTGGGCCGCTCGTCCCTTGCGCCGGCGCGGCGCTTTTGAACGAGCGCTCGGCGATGATCCGCCCGTCGCGGGCGTTGACGACCTTGGCCGCAATCTCGACGACGCCCTGGCGGTTCTGAGCGTCGAGCTCGAAATGACGAATCTCCAGCTCCAATGCGTAAGCGGCAGGCTCGTTGGCCGGGGGCGATCGCAGGAGATCGGCGTTGCGGAACGTCTCGACGAGGCGCTCGCGAACCAGCGCCGGCAATCGCTCCGACCATTGCGCGTCGGCGAGATAGGCGAGCGTCTCCGGACCGCTGCGCACCAGGATGCGCCGCGTATCGAGGACGAGCGGCCCGAGCGGCTCGCGCACGGCGACCTCGGCCCTTAAGGGACGTCGGCCCGAGACATAGGCGGCCGATAGATCGAAATTCGGCATGCCGGTATCGCCGCATGCTTCGAGCCCGAGCGCCAGGCACAGCGCCAGTACGGGCGCGCAGCGACGTCGGATCCTGTAGAGCCCTTGACGATTCGGAGCGAACATCCGCCGACCAAGCCTCGACGCGCCGTTACTGGCCGGCATGATAGTCCGGCAGGGAGGGCTTCGCCCCAAAGATCACCTGGCTCGGATTGTTGCTCAACGAATGGACAAAGCGATCGATGTCGTTGATCGTCCGCCTTCCGTCGATCGCCAGCGCCTCGTATTCGCGCAGGCCCGAATTCGAAAAGCGGTTCAAGCCGACGGAAATCTCCTTCACGCGCGTATCGACATTGTCGGCAAGCTGTCGCACCGAGCGGGCGGCGTCGCCGATCTCGGCGATCGCGCCCTTGGCTTCGGGCGAGCCGACCAGACCTTGCAGACTATGCATCAAGCCGTCGATCTGATCGGCCGAGCCGTTCAGCTTGGCCGCGAGTTCGGACGCGTCCTTCAACATGCGATCGACATTGCCGCGATTGGCTTTGAGCGCGTCAGCGAAGGACGACACGTCGTCGACGATGCCGGCGACCTTGGCGGGCTCGAACGCCTTGGCGAGGCCCTTGACCTGATCCAACGCGTCGTCCAGTTTTTGCGCGGAGCCGTTGAGCCGTTTGGCGAGCGAAGCGGCGTCGGCGAGGCCGCTGTCGATATTCGCCTTGTTGCGGGCGAGCGTCGCCGAGAAATCGTCGATATTGGCGATCACGTCCTTCACTTTGGACGGATCGACGGCTTTGACCACCGCGTCGACGTCGGTCGACAGCGTCTGCAGCTTGTCCGACAGAGGCCCGAGCTTCTGACCCAGATCGCCGACGCTGGCGAGGAACGCCTTGACGCCGGCGGAATTGGCGGCGAGCGCTTTCGAGAATTCATCGACATTGCGCAGCGCGTCGGCGATGGTCGGGCCGTTGTCGTCGAGCAGCTTGTTGGCCTTGCTCAGCACGTCGTCCGCCTTGCCGGAAATGCGTTGGACCGTCTCGAGCAGGCTCTGGATCTGCGACGGCTCGGCCTGGATGATCGGCGGCGCGCCGTCGGCGCCCGGCTCGAGCGGCGCGGCGGAGCTCGATTCGCCGGTCAGCGCGAGAGTCGCGACGCCGGTCAGCCCCTGCGATTCGAGCCGCGCTTTCGTATCCGTCTTGATCGGCGTCGCCGCCACCACTTGGATCATCGCCGCAACGCGACTCGGGTCGTTCGGGAAAAAGTTGATCGAGGTGACTTCGCCGACCTTGAGGCCATTGAAGGAGACAGTCGCGCCGCGCGACAAGCCGGAGACCGATCCCGTGAACACGACTTCATAGGTCTTGTGTTGGGCGCCCTTGCCGAGGCCCGAGAACCACATGACGAACAGGAAGCCGCCCGCGATCACCGCCAAGGTGAACACGCCGATCAGAACATAATTTGCGCGCGTCTCCATTTCGTCCCGTCAGTTCCCGGCCGGCCAGGTCCAGCCTCTCTCTCCACGCTCGTCATTGCGAGGAGCGAAGCGACGCGGCAATCCATTCGCACGGCTCCGCCCTATGAATGGATTGCTTCGCTTCGCTCGCAATGACGGTCATCCGTGCAATCTATACTTTCTCATATGAGCCCGCGGCGGGCTTGCGCCTCGCGGCCGGCGCCTCTTTTTCCATGAAAATAGGCTTTCAGCCAGGGATCGTCCGATTTCAACAATTCGGCGACTGGCCCGGCGGCGATGACCCGCCCCTGGCCGAGCGCGGCGACACGATCGCAGACCGCGTAAAGGCTGTCGAGATCGTGGGTCACCATGAACACCGAAAGGCCTAATGTTTTCTGCAATGTCGCCAGAAGCTCGTCGAACTCGCCGGCGCCGATCGGATCGAGGCCGGAGGTCGGTTCATCCAGGAACAATATGTCGGGATCAAGGGCCAGGGCGCGAGCCAAGGCGGCCCGCTTGACCATGCCGCCGGAAAGTTCGGACGGGTATTTCTCCGCGGCGTCCGGCGGCAGGCCGACCAGGGCGATCTTGAGCATCGCCAATTCGTCGCGCAGGCGCTTGGAAATGCCGAGATGCTCGCGCATCGGCGCCTGGATGTTCTGCTTGACGGTGAGATTCGAGAACAAGGCGCCCTGTTGGAACAGGACGCCCCAGCGCCGCTCGATGGCGCCGCGCTCGGCCGGCGCGAGCGTATCGAGGTCGCGGCCATAGACGTCGATCGTTCCTGCGCGTTTCGGGATGAGGCCGAGTACGGTCCGCGTCAGCACGGATTTGCCCGCGCCCGAGGCGCCGACGAAGCCGAGAATTTCGCCGCGATAGAGATCGAGATCGAGCCCGTTCATCACCAGCCGGTCGCCGAAGCCGACGACGAGGCCGCGCACGCTGATCACCGCCTCGCGGCCGGCGGCGATGTGTCCGTTGCTCGGCGCGGCGAGGTCCATCGCGTTCAGCTTCGGATCGCCGCGAAGAACATCGCGAACAGGCCGTCGATGACGATCACGATGAAGATCGACTTGACCACCGATTCCGTCACCTTGCGGCCGAGCGACTCGGCCGAGCCCTGCACGCCGAATCCTTCGACCGAAGCGATCAGCGCGATGGCCAGCGCCATGAACGGAGCCTTGATGAGGCCGATGGCGAAAGTCGAAAAGTCGATCGAATTCTGCAGCCGGGCGAGGAACGTCTCGGGGCTGACGCCGCCATAGGCCCAGACGACGAGAATGCCGCCGAACAAAGCCGCGATGTCGGCGAGGAAGGTCAGCATCGGCAGCGCGAGGACGAGCGCGAGCGTGCGCGGCACGATCAGCACGCCGATCGGATCGAGCGCCATCACTTTCAGCGCGTCGATCTCCTCGCGCATCTTCATCGAGCCGATTTCGGCGGTGATCGCCGAGCCCGAGCGGCCGGCGATCATGATCGAGGTCAACAACACGCCGAGTTCGCGCAGAATCAAAATGCCGATCAGGTCGACGGCATAGACCGTCGCGCCGAAGCGTTGCAATTGATAGATGCCCTGCTGAGCGACGATGGCGCCGACCAGGAAATTGATCAGAACGATGATCGGCACGCTGCGAAAGCCGAAGGCTTCGAGATGAAAGACGATCGGCGTGATCCTGAGCCGGCGCGGATCGACGAAGCCGGCCGCGATCGCGGCGACGAGGCGGCCGAGAAAGCTCAAGCCGGCGACGAGGTCGGCGCCGGCGCCGCTGACGCTTTCGCCGATATCCGAGAGGATTTCGAGCAGCGGATGCGGCCGCGGCCGCGGGCTCGAGTCGAAAGCGCGGTAATGAGCCTCCTGCAGCAGGATTTTGTGCTCCGGCCGCGCCCGTGAATAGACGACCGCGGCGCCGCTCGCGGTCAATTGCGCCTGGGCGCGGTCGATGATCCAGGCGCCGGCCGTGTCGAGATGCTCGACCCCGCCAAGGTCGATCGTCGCCCGCTTGGCGCCGGAAGCGGCGCCGACCAGGTCCTCGGCGCGAAGCTCGGCAGCGCGGCCCGTCTCGACCGTCCAGCCGCCGGCCAGAGCCAGACGCACGGCGTCGCCGCTCCTTTCGCTCGCAATCGAAGGCTCTTCGGACATTCAAGACGCTCGGCGCCGCACAGCCCGGCTCTTATCGCGCTCTCAAGAGACTGTCGAGGTTGACAAAATCTTGCGCGGCGGCGGCGCGGCCCGGACCGAAACGGGATTTTACGGCCAAAGCGCGGACGAAAGGCGCACGAATCGGCGTTGGGGCGATTCGGGTTCGGCAGTCAAGCCGGCGGCGCGTTCAAAAATCCCATGGCGAGATCAGATCGAGGTCAGTCTGTTGGAAATCGGCGCGGTTGCGCGTCGCGAGGCGGCCGCCATTGACCTTAGCGATTGCCGCGATCATCCCGTCCGGGGCTGTCATAAGTCGCCCGACCCGCGCTGCTTCGCCCATGATCGCGCCACAAGCGATGGCCGCGTCCTCGGTTAGGCCATAGAAGGCCGCCGCGCGGCCTTGATCATGGCTTCGAGATCGAGATCGTCGACGCCGTTGGCGGCCAGGCGCGCATAAAAGGCGGCGGCCGGCTCGCGGCCAGCGACACGGATTTCATAAGCTTCGAGCGCCCGTTCGACAATGTCGGCGACCGACCGCTTCTCGCGCCGGGCGAGACGGTGCGCGAGGTCGCGCGCGCGGGCGCTGCGGACGGACAATTGCGGTTCGGCCATGGCGAGAGCTTGTCTCTCGGAACCAACGTAGCAGTTCGCCGCCTGCCGGCAAGATGGCGATTGATCGCTCAACATCAACCGCTCCAACCTATCCTGATATTGGCTAGCGGCGGCGCGCCGCCGCCGCGACCGCCAGCGTCAAGCCCGACGCCGCCAGCCCCGCCATGGCGAGGTACGCCACCTCGCCGAAATCAGCGTAGAGCGGACCGCATAGCGCGATCAGCAGCGCGCTCAAGCCGGAGATCGACGCGGTCAGCCAGCCCTGCGCCCGCGCCCGCATCTGCGGCGGCGCGGCGGCGAAGATGAACAGCATCGAGCCGAGATGGGTGCAGGCGAAGGTGATCCCGTGGCTCGCCTGGGCGGCGAGCAGCAAGCCGGCCGGCGGGTCGCTCGCCATGACGAGCCAGCGCAGGGTCGCGACGACGCCGCCGAGCATGAGCAACAGAAGGGCGCGATCCGGACCGGAGAACCGGCCGCCCAACGCAAAGACCGTCGTCTCGCAGACGACGCCGATCGCCCAGGCCGAGCCGACAAAGGCGCTCGTGCGACCCTCGCGGGCCCAATGGATCGAGCCGAACGTATTAAGCAGAGCGTGGCTCGTCTGGATCAAAGCCGCGGCGGCGATGACCAGCGGCAGCAGGCCGAGCCCTTTCGTCTCGTCCGGCGCTTGCCTCCTGGCGTGATCGTCGATCAGCCCCCGGCCGAGCGGGGCGGCGTAGAGCGTCGCGGCGACGCCGAGCAAAGCCGAGAACGTCAGCGCGATCGTCGCGGCTTCGATCGGCGCAAGGCTGAGGTACAACCCGCCGGCGAGATTGCCGGCGATGAAGGCGGCGGAGCCCCATTTTCGGATGCGGCCATAGGTGAGCCGGCCATCCCCGGCGCTTTCATTGGCGCGCAGGACCAGCGAGGCGAACGCGTCCGCCATCGGCATCGCGAGGCCTTGCGCGCAGAGCAGGACCGCCACCGCGATCAGCAGCGGCGCGAAGCCGTGCAGAAAACCGAGCATCGCGCAGGCGCTGGCGAGGACCATCGAAGCGGCGCAGAGCATGCCCGGCACGTCGCGGCGGCGATCGGCGAAGCTGGAGAAGTACGATGTCGTGAAGACGCGCAGCGCGAGCGGCGCCGCGAGCACGATGGCGATCTCGGAATCGTGCAGCCCGCGCGCGCCGAGCCAGACCGGCAGGAACGGGATCTGCACGCCCATTTCGAAGAACGAGGCGGCGTAGACGAGGGCGAGCCGCAAACCAGGATCGCCGCCGCGTCGCGCCGAGGCGATCGCGGTCACTCCATCACCGCCGCCTTGAGGATGCAGACCATGGTCGCGTGAGCCGGCTTCGCCGAAACGTTGCGGATGCGATGCGGCCGGTCGCAGCGATAGCGCAAAGTCTCGCCGGCATGCGCCGTCTCCCTGGCGTCGCCGACTTCGACTTCAAGCTCGCCTTCGATCAGCGACAGGCATTCGATCGAACCGCGCTGATGCGCCTCCGATTCGAGCACGCCGCCCGGCTCGGCCTGGAAATCGTACCATTGCAGCCAATCGACGGTCTTCAGCCAGCCGATCACGGCGAGCCGGCAGAGCCCGTCGTCGGAGACGAGGATGGGCGTATCGCCGCGGCTCGCTTTCTCGATGAAGGGACCTTCCTGGCCGCCCTGCAGCATGCTCTCGATCGAGACGTCGAGCGCATGGGCGAGGCGCCAGAGCGTCGCCAGGGTCGGGTTGGTCTCGTTGCGCTCGATCTGCGAGATGATCGACTTGGCGACCCCTGATTGGATCGAAAGGTCGGAGAGCGACAGATTGTAGGTCTTGCGCAGGCGCTGAACCGTGCGGCCCAGCTGGCCGGAAAGCGCCGCCGCGCCCGCCTCCAGGGCCTTCGCCTTGTCCTTTCCCTCGACGCCCATCGCCTGCGATCATAGTCGGTCCGTTTGGCATAATAAACGATTACGTCCGATTTACCGAACGAATTTTGACAGGCGGCGTGAAGCGGCAAGGCGTCTAACCAGCACGCTTGCAAATTTGGCAGGTCTTTCAGGGCTTTCCGCAAGGGCCAGCACAATGCTGACCGGCGAAAAGGCCTTGACCGGCCTCGTGGCCGAGGAGCAAGCTGATTCGATCGATTGCGTGGGGCGGAGAATCCGACCATGCACCAACACGCCGAGCTTGTCGAACTGGCGCAATTATGCGCCTTCAACGCTCGGACGACGCTCGATCCGCGCGTCGCCCAAGAGCTTTGGAGAATGGCTCTCGAATATCAAGAAAGAGCCGCTCAGGCCGATAGCGGCAAGCGGCCGGATATCGGGCTCCCGCCGGAGATTTTGAGGCCCAAAGACAAGCCTTAGCTGCGCCGCTCCTCCGCCCATTGAGCCAAACGCTCATATTGCTCCGCCACTTTGAGCATAGCCTCTCGGGCCTCTCGGTCGCCCATCTCGTCGGCTATGGCGCGCGCCTGCTCCGCCCGGTCGCGCCAATGTTTAGGGTCGTAAATCTTGGTCGGATCGGGCGGGACAACGCCGGATTCTGTAAGCATAGTTGTCGCTCCCTTAAGTCTTACGTAGACGTCAGTCTTAAAGGACGCTTGGCAAACGGCGTTTGGCCGGGCTGTGTTCCGTCACAACTGGCCTCACGGAATCGTGTCGACGGAAATGATACTCATCCTCAACAATTCAAAGCTGAAACATCAACTCCGAGAATGTTTAACCTCGCCTCCGAAGGCCCGAAGGGCGGGCCGGGTCCAACCGCTTCTGCGTTTTTTCTGTTGCTGGTTTCAAGCCTTGCGGCGTCCGGCGCGCGATAGAGCGGCGTTCGCGCGGTCGTCGTCGACTGAGCGGCCGGCCGAAAGCGAGGAAAGCCGCCGGCCGTCGGGCTTTCCGCCCTCTGAGCGGATTGGTTCGGTTCGCCGGCGACAACGCGCGCGCCAATTCGGGGCGCGGCGCTCCGAAAGGACCACGCCTTACCCCAGCGCTGCGATGACCTCGTCCGCCTTGGTGACCGCAGCGACGTTCTGCATCGCGTATTCGATCGACGCGCGGTGCCAATCGGCGTTCATCGTCGAGCAGCAATCTTCCGGCAGGATGATGAAATAGCCCTTGTCGGCGCCGGTCCGCGCCGTGTGCTCGATCGACATGTTCGTCCAGGCGCCCGTGTCGATGATCGTGTCGCGATTGCCTGATTTGAGGACGATTTCGAGACTCGAGCCCTCGAAGGCGCACATCCGCCGCTTTTCGACGACGAGGTCGCCCGGCTGCGGCTCGAGGCCGGCGACCGGCGCCGCGCCCCAGGTTCCGCGCACCATCGCGTTCTGATCGACCACGCCTTCGAAGAGCGGCGCGTTCAGAGTGAAGCCCGGCGCGCCCGGCTCGACGATGAACCAGACATGGACGACCATGACGCCGCGGGCGCGGCACGCCTCGGCGAGGCGGCGGATATTCTCGACGACGTTCTGCTCGCGCGCATGATTGGGCGAGCCCGAAGACGCGAAAGCGCCGCCTTCGGTGACGACGTCGTTCTGCATATCTTGGATGAGCAGCGCGCAGCGCGCCGGATCGAGCCTGAGATTGCCGCTCTGCGGCGCGCGTTCCGGCGAGGACGACGACCGCGCCCCGGCGGCGGCGCCGGCGCGCATGAACGGCTCGCTGCGCGGACCGATCTTGGTCTTGACCGCGTAAAGCGAGTGCGTGGCGCAGAGAAACAACGTGCGCCAATCGGCCCCGCCCCAATGCAGATTGGCGACAAGCTCGGGAACCTTGACCTTGCCCAAGAGCGCGCCAGACGGCGCGTAGACCCAGACGCCGCCAGGCGCCGTCACCCAGATATTGCCGGCGCTGTCGCATTTCATCCCGTCGGGCACGCCGGGCTCCAGCTCCGATCGTATCCCGGACGCGAAGATGCGATCCGGCCCGAGCGAGCCGTCCGGACGTACGTCAAAAACGCGGATCAGCGCCCGCTCCGTATCGTTGACATAGAGCAGCTTCTCGTCGGGCGAGAAGCAGAGGCCGTTCGGCTGCTCGAAGAGGTGGCGATCGACGAGAAGCTGCGGCTCGCCGCCGCCGGGCGGGACCCGGTAGACGCCCTGAAAACCGAGCTTGCGCGGCCGCTCGACCCCGTAGCCCGGCATCCGGCCGTACCAGGGATCGGAGAAATAGATCGAGCCGTCGGAGCGCAGGCAGACATCGTTGGGGCTGTTCAGCTCCTCGCCTTGGAAATGCGAAGCGATGATCTCGCGCCGCCCGTCCCGCTCGCGAACCAGGCACGAGGTCGCGTGCTCGCAGACGATCAGCGCGAGGTCGCCGTCATAGGTCATGCCGTTGCCTTTGTTGGACGGCCGCTTGACCTCGCGTACGCCGCCGCTCGGATCGTAGCGCCGCCGCACGTCCCCTGGCATATCCGAAAACAAAAGATAGTGATCGCGCGGATGCCAGATCGGGCCTTCGACAAAGGTGAAGCCGGTCGCCAGCCGCTCGACCGGCGCCTCGAGATCGATCAGGTCCGAGAACTCGCGGCGCAAGGCGGAATGAGACATTTGACGCTTCCTTCGCTTCAGCTTTCGCCGGCCCGTCGCCTTACGCGGCGAACCATTGCCGGCGCGGCAACGAATGGATCACCGGTCCGGGCACCGATTCCTGCAGCCGGCCGACGACTTGGCCGGCCTCGATCATCGCCGGCCGATCATGCACCGGCAGGACGAAGCGCGACGAAGCGACAACTTTCTTGATCGCCGCCTTTTCCTGGCGCTTGGTCGTGCCGTGATTGCCGGTCGTGCGCGGCTCCATGTCGGAGATTTCGTTGAAGGGCTGCACGAGCTGATCGTTGATGTCGTAAAGCACATCCCCGCAAATCGTCGCGACGCCTTCGGCGGTCCGAACGATCACATTCATGGAGCCTTCGGTATGGCCGCCCGCAGCCTCGCAGATCAGGCCCGGCATCAATTCCGTCGGCCCCGACAATTCGAGATCGAGGAAGCGCAGCGCGCCCTTGGTATGGAGGCGGTCGATGAGATGCTTGATGTCGGGCGCGGGATATTGCGGATGCATCAGGCCGGAGACCGAATATTCGAGCTCGCGGCGATTGACGACGACGGTCGTGTTCATCGGGAAGAGATCGTCTTTGCCGGCGTGGTCGATATGGAGATGCGTGTGCAGGACATAGCGCACGTCGCCGAGCTTCAGGCCGTGCTTCTTCAGTTGGTTCTCGATCATGTTCTCATGGAATTGCAGGCCCCGCATGCCCAGCGTCTCCATGATCTGATTGGAGCGATAGCCGGTATCGACCAAAACCGGCCAAGTTCCGCCGAGAATGAGGAATCCGTAGGTCGGCACGCGGCGGGTGCGGCCGCAATCGCGCCCGAGAACGAGAAAGCTCGATTCGAGCTCGATATCGCCATAGTCGAGAATCTTGATTTCGAGCGCCATTCCTTCCTCCCTGACTTCGCGGATCAGGCGATCCGATAGACTTTAGCCGCCGTGTCATGCAGCGCCGCGCGCGCCGCGCGCTCGCCCAGCGGATCAAGCGCATGGCGATAGGCCGCGACCAGGTCGCCGTAGCGCGTCCAGAGTTTCTCGACCGGAAAATTGGAGCCGAACAGGCAGCGCGCCGGACCGAACAGAGCGATCGTCTCGCGCACGATCGCGGCGATGTGCTCCGGATCGTTGCGATGGATGAACGTGCCGAGGCCGGAGAGTTTCGAGACGACATTGGGTCTGGCGGCGAGCAGACGCATGCCTTCGCGCCATTCGTTCCAGCCGCGCGGCGTGAGATCCTCGATCATGCCGGCGTGCTGCAGGATGAACGTCACGTCCGGACAGGCGGCGGCGAGCTCCGCCGCGCCCGCCATTTGCGGCGCGAAGACCTGCAGGTCGAAGCTCCAACCATAATCCGCGAGCCGAGCGACGTTGCGCTGCAGGCGCGGATCACGAGCGATGTCGGGCGCCCCGGCGAAGCGATATTGCGGATTTTCATGCCAGTGGAGCTGCATGCGCAGGCCGCGCATCGCCGGATATTTGGTCAAGCGGTCGAGCTGCGGCCGCACGTCCTCGGCGAGAAAATCGGCGTAGCCGACAATCGCATGCGGAAAGCCGGTTTCGTCCGAGGCGCGCTGCACATAGGCGACTTCGTCCTCGAACGCCTCCTTGGCCCAATTGGCTTGAACATAGACGGATTTGACGACGTCGCACTCGGCGATGTCGGCAAGGTACTCGCTGATCGGATAGTCGCGACGGATCGGCTCGTAAGGGCCGAAAATGCGCGGCTGCATCGGGCCGACCAGCCAAGGCAGGTCGCGCTGGCGCCAGATGTGATGATGCGCGTCGATGATCTGGGTCATGCCGCCCTCGCAAGGTCG
>JAJPHH010000174.1 GCA_021325385.1 Alphaproteobacteria bacterium | reverse complement strand
TTGCCCTATGGCGCGCAGCGACGGCTGGAAATCGCCCGCGCCATGTGCACCGATCCGATCCTGCTCTGCCTCGACGAGCCCGCCGCCGGCCTCAATCCGCGCGAATCCGCCGATCTCAACGCCCTGCTCAACTCGATCAGGGACGCGCATGCGACGTCCATTCTTCTGATCGAGCACGACATGTCGGTCGTCATGCAGATTTCCGATCATATCATCGTCCTCGACTATGGGACGAAGATCGCCGACGGCACGCCGAAAGAAGTACGCGACGATCCTAAGGTCATTGCCGCTTATCTCGGCGTCGCTGACGAAGAGGTCGAGAAGGCCGAAGCGGAGATCGGCGCATGATTCCGGCGGCGGCGATGCAGAGCGCGCCTGCGGCGGCGCCGGCCGGCCGGCCGCTCCTGACGATCCGCGGCGTCGAAACGTTTTACGGCAAAATCCAGGCGCTCAAAGGCGTCGACATCGACGTCAATGAAGGCGAGATCGTCACGCTGATCGGCGCCAACGGCGCCGGCAAATCGACGACGATGATGACGATCTGCGGCTCGCCGCGGGCGCGGCGCGGCTCGATCTTGTTCGACGGCAAGGAAATCTCGCGCTTGCCGACGCATGAGATCGCGCGGCTCAGGATCGCCCAATCGCCCGAGGGGCGGCGGATTTTCCCGCGCATGACGGTGTTCGAAAATCTGCAGATGGGCGCCGCCATCAACGATTTCGCCCATTTCGAGGAGGACCTCGAAATGGTTTTTGCGATGTTCCCGCGGCTGAAAGAGCGCGCGCCGCAACGCGGCGGCACCTTGTCCGGCGGCGAGCAGCAAATGCTGGCGATCGGCCGCGCTTTGATGAGCCGGCCGCGCCTCCTCCTGCTCGACGAACCTTCGCTGGGCCTCGCCCCGCTTATCGTCAAGCAGATATTCAACGCCATCGCCGAGCTCAACAAGTCGCAGGGCCTAACCGTCTTCCTGGTCGAGCAGAACGCGTTCCACGCGCTCAAGCTCGCCCATCGCGGCTATGTCATGGTCAATGGCCAGATCACGATGAAGGGCGCCGGCCAAGAACTCCTCGCCAGACCGGAAGTCCGCTCCGCCTATCTCGAAGGAGGCCATTGATGAACGGCTGGTTCTGGGCCGACAGCGAGGCCGGCTTCTGGATCTTTCTGCTGCTGACCGTGATCATCGGCGGCGCCGCCGCGATCGCGAGCGGCCGCGCGCTCGCCAAGACCTGGAGCCCGGCCTGGATGCTGGTTCCGGCGATGATCGTCCTCTCGGCGGCGGTGCGCTTCCTGCATTTCGCGCTTTATCAGGAAGAGCTTCTTTCGCTGCAGTACTACCTTGTCGCGCTTGTCATCCTGCTGGTCGCCGGCTTTGCCGGCTACCGCTCGATGCGGGCTCGGCAAATGGCGACGCAATATTCCTGGGCGTTCGAGAAAGCGGGACTGAGTTGGCGGCCTCGTTGAAACCGCCATGCCCGCCGGCGAAGCGTTCCGACTAACCGCTAAACCGGCGCCCTTTTCAGTCGACTCTTGGCGAAAAAAGGGGAAATATCCGTCGCAAGGCGGGACTTGTCTTCACCCGGAAGGGGTGCGTACAGCCCCCGAAATTTGGAGAGAGGGAGTAGGTATATGAGGAAACTTTGGCTGACGGGCCTGATGCTCGCTGCGGGGCTCGCCTTCACCGGCGCCGCCAGCGCTCAGGTCAAGATGGGCGTCGCCGGTCCGATCACCGGGCCGAACGCCGCTTTCGGCGCGCAATTGACCCACGGCGTCGAGCAAGCCGCCGAGGACATCAACAAGGCGGGCGGCATTCTCGGCCAGAAGATCGAAGTCGAGCAGGGCGACGACGTCTCCGATCCCAAGCAAGGCGTGTCGGTGGCCAACAAGTTCGTCGGCGACGGCGTCAAGCTGGTCGTCGGCCACTTCAATTCGGGCGTCACCATTCCGGCCTCTGAAGTTTATGCCGACAACGGCATTCTCTTCATCACGCCGTCGGCGACCAATCCGAAGGTCACGGATCGCAAGTTGTGGGACGCTTTTCGCACCTGCGGCCGCGACGACCAGCAGGGCAAGCTGTGGGCCGATTATGCGCTCCAACATCTGAAGGGCAAGAAGATCGCGGTCGTGCATGACAAGACGACCTATGGCCAAGGCCTGGCCGACGCCGCAGTCGGCTTCATGAAGGCCGGCGGCATGACGCCGGTTCTCTATGAAGGCGTCAATACCGGCGAGAAGGACTATTCGGCGATCGTCTCGAAGATCAAGGCCGCGGGCGCCGATTATCTGATGTGGGGCGGGCTGCACACCGAAGGCGGCTTGATCATCCGTCAGATGCGCGATCAGGGCATGAAGACCGTGATGATTTCCGGCGACGGCATCACCGACGCGGAATTCGCCTCGATCGGCGGGCCCGGCGTCGAAGGCACGCTGATGTCCTTCGGCCCCGATCCGCGCAACAATCCGGCGGCCAAGGACATCGTCGCCGAGTTCCGCGCCAAGGGCTTCGAGCCTGAAGCGTACACGCTCTACTCCTACGCCGCCGTGCAGATCATGAAGCAGGCTGCGGAGAAGGCGAAATCGCTCGAGCCGAAGAAGATGGCCGAAGTGATGCACGCGCCGGGCAACAAGTTCTCGACCGTGCTCGGCGACATTTCCTTCGACGCGAAGGGCGACCGCACGACCGTCGATTATGTCTGGTACGTCTGGAAGAAGGGCGACGACGGCAAGATCACCTACAAGCAGATGTGATCATCGGCCGCTTCGGTCCGGAAAAAACGAGAGCCCGCCATTTCTGGCGGGCTCTTTGTTTCTGAAAGGCGCTGCGCCGACGCGCAATCGCGCCGTTCAGCCGAGCTGGCTCAACCCCGGAAACGCGTCGATCAGCCATTGCGACGCCGCTTGCACGCCGCCGCTCAGAAAGGCGATTCCGGTCAGCACGAGCAGCGCGCCGACCAGCTTCTCGACGCGGCCGAACTGGCTGCGAAAACGCCGCGCGGCGGCGAGAAACGGCCCCATCGCCAGAGCCGCGACGATGAACGGCGCGCCGAGCCCAAGCGAATAGGCGGCGAGGAGAGCTGCGCCGCGGCCGACCGTCTCTTCCGATCCGGCGACGGCCAGGATCGCCGCCAGGATCGGTCCGATGCACGGCGTCCAGCCGAAGGCGAAAGCAAGGCCCATCAAGTAGGCGCTCCACAATCCCGGCGGCCGCTCGATTTCGAGCCGCTTCTCGCGAAACAGCGCCCCGATTCGGAAGACGCCGAGAAAGTGCAAACCCATTATCGCGATGCCGATTCCGGCGGCGATCGACAATTCGCGGCTCCAATGCCGGAGGAGCGCGCCAAAGACCGACGCTGTCGCGCCGAGCGCGACGAAGACGGTGGCGAAGCCAAGGACGAAGAGCGCCGCCGTGAGAAGAATCGTGCGCCGCGCCCGCGCCTCGCCCTCCTCGACAAATTCTTCGATGCTCGCGCCAGCGAGATAGCAGAGATAGGGCGGCGCGAGCGGCAGCACGCAGGGGCTCAGGAAAGAGATCAAGCCCGCGGCCGCGGCGACCGGAAGGGTTACGTCCGTCATTGTCGGTTTATCGCCGTCTGAGAGGGGTGCGGCAAGTCGTCAAAGGGTTCAGCCGATTTCGACCACGATGCGGCCGCGCACTTTGCCGGCAAGAATGTCAGCGCCGGCTTCTCGGACATCCGCGAAAGGGATGGTTCGGGTCATCTCGGCCAATCTGCGGCGATCGAGATCGCGGGCCAATCGCCGCCACGCTTCCAGCCGGCGGTCCATCGGCTGCCAGACGCTGTCGACGCCAAGAAGCTGCGCGCCGCGGATGATGAACGGCGCGACCGTCATCACCAGATCCATGCCCTGAGCGAGACCGCAAGCCGCCGCCGCGCCGCCGCGCTTGAGGCTGGCGACGGCGTTGGCGAGCGTGTGCGAGCCGACGCTGTCGATGGCCGCCGCCCAGCGCTCCTTGCCGAGCGGCCTGCCTGTCGAGGAAAGCTCGGCACGATCGATGACCTCGGGTGCGTCGAGATCGCGCAAATAGCCGGCCTCGCCGGGGCGACCGGTCGAGGCGACCACCCGCCAGCCCGCGGCCGCGAGCAGCGCGATCGCGACCGAGCCGACGCCGCCCGCCGCGCCTGTCACCAAGACGGAGCCTTGCTCCGGCTTCACGCCCTGGCGCTCCAGCGCCAGCACCGCGAGCGCGGCGGTGTAGCCGGCCGTGCCGATCGCCATGGTCTCGGCGCGGGTCAAGCCTGGCGGCAGCTTGATCAGCCATTCGCCGGGAACCCGGGCTCTCTCGGCGTAGCCTCCGTAATGGCTCTGACTGAGGCCAAAGCCGTTGAGGAGGACTTCGTCGCCAGGCTGAAATTGCGGGCTGCGCGAGGCCTCGACAATTCCGGCAAGATCGATGCCGCCGATCATCGGATAGCGCTGGACGATGCCGGGTCGCCCGGCCATGACCAGCCCATCCTTATAGTTCACGGTCGAATGGGTCACGTTCAGCGTGACGTCGCCGTCCATCAGTTCGTCGTCGCTCATCTCGACGAAGCGCATCTCCGCCCCTTGGCTGTCGACCCGCAAGGCTTTGAAGGTCATGGCGCGCGTCCTCTCGCTGAGCGGGGCGCCAAGCCCCGTCAGCCGGGTTATCGCCCGGCGAGCGGCGAAATTGAAGCGCTACTGGCGAGCCGCGGCGGAAAATTCGCCCTGCCGCACACGCTCGGCAACCTGCTCGGCGACAGCGGCGGCCTTTTCCTCGCCGTGAACCGCGACAAGCTCGCGGAATGCGGCGCAAAGGGCGGCCTCGGCGAAAAGATCGACGTCGATGCCGTCAAGCAGGGCTTCGGCGAAAGCTTCGCTGACATAGCCGAGCGCCGTGCGGCGCGCGTCGGCGGCCGACAATTCGTCGAGGGTGGGGAGAAAAGACACAAGCATGATATGACGCATTTTATTGCAAAGGCCGGCGCGGCGCGAAGCTGACTCTTGCGAAAAGGTTAATGCCGCCGGCCCGGCCCGCTCGAAAAAGCAAGGATCGGCAAAAGCTTGCCGGACTGGCCGGGCTGAGCGATCTTCTCGACCGGACAAGGAGGCGCCGTTGCCCGAAAAACAGAAGCCGCCCCGCCCGGTCGCCTCGGTTCTCCACCAGGACGGGCTCTGCCGCTGCCCATGGCCAGGTCATGATCCGCTTTATGTCGCCTATCACGACGAAGAATGGGGCGTGCCGGAATGGGACGACCGCGCTTTATTCGAGAAGCTGATCCTCGACGGTTTCCAGGCCGGCCTTTCCTGGATCACGATCCTGCGCAAGCGCGAGGCGTTTCGCGCCGCCTTCGACGGTTTCGACCCTCACAAGATCGTACGTTACAAGCCGGCGAAAATCGAAAAGCTGATGAACGATCCGGGCATCGTGCGCAACCGCGCCAAGATCGAGGCGACGGTGGCGCTGGCCCGCATCTATCTCGATCTTGCCGAGCGCGGCGGTTTCGCCAACCATTTGTGGGGATTCGTCGGCGGCAAGCCGATCCAGAACGCGCGGAAGTCGACCCGCGACGTTCCGGCGCAATCCAAGGAGGCCGAGGCGCTCGCCAAGGACCTGAAATCCCGCGGCGGCAATTTCGTCGGGCCGACGATCGTCTACGCTTTCATGCAGGCGACCGGCATGGTCAACGACCACCTCGTCGATTGCCATCGCCATCAGGCCGTCGCCGCGCTGGCGACCAGGCTCTGAACGCGCGCGGAGGGAAAACTCATGACGGCCGAACAGCGGCGCGCTTGGCAGAGGATGCTTTCCGGGCGGCGGCTCGACCTCATCGATCCCTCGCCGCTCGATATCGAGATCGAAGACATCGCCCACGGCCTTGCCCGCGTCGCGCGCTGGAACGGCCAGACCTATGGGCCGGAAATCTTCTCCGTCGCCCAACATTCGCTGCTCGTCGAGGCGCTGGTCGGCGGCCTTGCGCCGCAAGCGCCGCGAGCCTGGCGCCTCGCCGCGCTGCTGCACGACGCGCCGGAATATGTCATCGGCGACATGATTTCGCCGTTCAAGGCGGTGATCGGCGGCGATTATCGCGCGATCGAGCAGCGCCTGCTCGCCGCAGCCTATCTGCGCTTCGGCCTGCCGCCGCAGCCGCCGCCGGAATTGACCGCGCTGGTCAAGACCGCCGATCGCGCCGCCGCTTATCTCGAAGCGACGCGCCTTGCGGGCTTCTCCACCGCGGAGGCGAAGCGCCTGTTCGACCCGCCGCGCATCGGCGCCAAAAGCGTCGAACGGTACCTGACGCCGTTGAGCCCGGCGCTGGCCGAGGAAAGCTTCTTGCTGCGCTTCGCCGAGCTCGACCAAGGCGCACGCGCCGCGTCGTGATGGCTTGCGGACCGGCGGGATGGTTCGTCCTTCTCGTCGACGCTCCAAGGCGCTTTTCGTACTCCGTCTTGTCAAGCCATGCGATAAGGGCCGTCGTTTGTCTTGAGTACTGTCCTCAATCGGAGAAGGCGACGAGCGGCGGGCGCCGAATAGCTTTTGGAGAGCATCGCTGCGCTGCATATGGCTCGCTGGGCGCCGGCGAATCGCCGAGACCCCATGCCGATTCCACTTCTGTTCGCCATAAAGAAGCGGGGAACAATTTCTTTCGTGCGATGTTTCCAGAAGAACGAATTCGCTTCAGAGGGAACGGCAGCACAGGAAAGGCGACATCATGACTATCCAGAAGCTCACGGGCTGCGCGGCCGCCGCCGCGATAGCCGCATTCATGACGATCGGTCCGGCGCAAGCTTCGATGTATCCGGCCGTTCATTACGGAAACTCGAACGTTCATCATGTAGATTGCGCAGTCGGCTTCCACATCGGACCGTTGGGAACATGCGTGCTCGGCGACGATCGGCCGCCGCCTCCGCCCGATCGCGTGATCGAGCGCCGCAGCGTCGATGAAGGGTGCCAGACCAAGTCCGTGAAGCGGGAAGATGCGGAAGGCAATAGCGAGACACGGACCAGGACGGACTGCTATTGATCTTTCGCTGTGACCGAAAAGGGCCGCGTTTGCGGCCCTTTTCTTTTGGGCTTTGCGTGCGGAAGATTCTCAGCGAAGAGTCGGAAAAGGCCTCGCTCGGAAAGGCGTTCGCAGAGAGCATCGCCGAGCGCTGCGCCGAGGCTTCGAACCGCGCGGCGCGCGCTTAACTCCAACGCCCGTTAACGCCGACCGTACCAGTTGATCTTCGCCGCCTTCGGTTACGCTTGCAATTTCCCCTCTCACGACGCGAGCGCGGTCCGGCGAAAGCCTGCTTGCCCTATGGCGCGAGCGGCGGCAGCCCGCGTGGCGTCTCATGCCTGCCCCAAATCCCAAACGGCGCGGTCAAGTCGCGCTTGAGGCGCCAGGGCCGCCAATATAGAACGAAGCATAAGAGAGCGGCGTGGATCGTCACGATCCTTGCCCGGGACGTCACATCGAGTGGCCGAGAGATGGGGATTTGATCTAAAAAGCGATGTCGTTCATTCATGTCTGCTCGTTGGCGCGGATCGAAGCCGCGGTCGAAGAGATTGGCGCGCGCTCGATGGTGACGCTTTTGCAAGCCGGCACGCTGGTCGTGCGCCCCGCCGCGATCGCGCTCGACCGCCACCTGTTCCTGTCGGTCTCCGACATTATCGAACCCGTCGACGGCCACATCCTGCCCGGCGAAGAACACGTCCACAAATTGCTCGATTTCGTCCGCTCGTGGGATCGCATCGCGCCGCTGCTTGTCCATTGCTTCGCCGGCGTCAGCCGCTCGACGGCGGCGGCGTTCATCGCGGCTTGCGCGCTCAATCCCCAACGCAAGGAGGGCGATATCGCCCGCGCGATTCGCGCCGCCTCGCCGACGGCGACGCCCAACGCCCGGCTCGTCGCCTTGGCCGACGCCGTTCTCGGCCGCGGCGGCCGCATGGTCGAGGCGATCGCCGAGATCGGCCGCGGCGAAGCCTGCATGGAGGGCGTGCCCTTCTCGCTCGCGATCGAGTGAGCGCCGCTCACCCGCGCCAGGCTGCGATCATTCCGACAGCGGCTCCCATCATGGCGCAGGTGGCGGTCCAGCCAAGAACCTTCTGCCAAAGGGGAATTGTGAACTCGCGCATGACGCTGCGCCGCGAGGCCATGATCATGATCATCGCCATCAGCGGAACCGCGACGATGCCGTTGATCACGGCGCTCCAGAACAGCGCTTTGATCGGATCGATGGGCGTGAAGTTCAAAGCCGCTCCCACCACTGTCGCTGCGGCGATCGTCAAGTAAAAGGCTGGCGCGCGGCCGGGCTTCTGCGCGAGACCCACTCTCCATTTCAGGGCCTCGCCGAGCGCGTAAGCGGCGCTGCCGGCCAGAACCGGAACCGCGAGCAATCCCGTCCCGACGACGCCGAGCGCGAACAGCGTGAAGGCGAATCCGCCGGCGATCGGGCGCAGAGCCTCGGCGGCTTGCGAAGAAGTCTGGATATCGGTCACGCCATGAGCATGCAGCGTGGCTGCCGTCGTCAGCATGATGGAGAGCGCGATAAGATTCGAGAAACCCATCCCGACAAACGTATCGAGCTGGATGCGCTTAAGCTCCCGGGTCGCCTGCCGCGGCGCCCGGACCAGCGGCTCTGCATGAGGGTCCTCTTTCTCCGCCTCGACCTCCTCGGCGGCTTGCCAAAAGAAAAGGTACGGGCTGATCGTGGTGCCGAACACCGCGACCACGACGGTCAGATAATCGGATGAAACCTCGATGCGGGGCGCGACGAGGCCGCGGACGACCTCGTCCCATGGCGCGCCGACGACGAACACGGTCGCGACATAGGCAAACAGAGACAGAGTGAGCCAACGAAGCGCCGAAGCATAGCGCGGATAGTCCGTATAGACTTGGAGGAACGCCGTGAGGATGGCGAAAGCGGCCACATAAAACAGCGTCGGACCGCCGAGCAACAGATTGAGCGCGGCCGACATCGCGCCGAGGTCCGCGCCGAGATTGATCGTATTGGCCGCCACGAGGAGAGCGACGAGCGCCCATAGCAAGGGCGCCGGGCAATGTCTACGCATGTTGCCGGCGAGCCCAAGGCCGGTGACGCGACCGATCTGGGCGCTGATCAATTGAATCGCGCACATCAGGGGATAGGTCAGAAGCAAGGTCCAGCCGAGGCTGAACCCGAACTGCGCGCCCGCCTGCGAATAGGTCGCGATCCCGCTTGGATCGTCATCAGACGCGCCGGTGACGAGGCCCGGCCCCAATATGTCGCGAAGCCTTGGACGACCGGACCGTTTGCTCCTCGTGAACGATCGCGGCGGCGACGCGTTCACCGGCGACTCCTCGTCGCGCGCAAGGCGCCCCGCCGCAAGGCGCCCTCAACACGGTCCTCGCCTCCGATCAAAGAAGGAGCAATGACGGAACAGGACAAACGAGAGAAAATAGAAAGACGCCGGGCGATAAAAAAAGGGCCCCCTCGCTCGGGGCTCATCATCGAAGCCTCCCTCTGGGTGAAGCAGCCAAAGAACATCTCGGATGTTGTTTTGTTCCGCAAACATATCCGGCGACGCAAGCCCGCGCCTTGCGCGGATCGACGCGAAACCTGGGAGGACTTGTCCGGATCGTCTTGCGCGCGCATGCGCTCCGAAGGGGCGCTAGCCTCGCCGCGCTTCCTGCATCTGCGACGGCGCGAAGCGCGCGACCAATTCGTGCGCCGCGGCCGGATAGGTGAGCTTGACGAAGGTCACCGGTTCTATCGCGCGCCAGGTGCGCCGCTCGATCACCAAGCATGGCGAGCCTTCGACAATGGCCAGCGCAGCGGCGGTCCGCTGGTCGGCGCCGGTCGCGCGAATCTTGTGCTCGGCGGCGGTCCATGGCACGCGCTGGACCAGCCAGGCGCCGGGCGACAGTTCGGAGAAAGGCTCATTCTCCGCTTCGGGTACGGCGGTGAGATTGATCAGCCGCTCTTCGAGGCAGAAGGGCTGCGCGCCGGCGAAATGGCGGCAGGTCAGTTCGAGCGCAGAAGTCGACGCAGGGACCTCGAGCCGCTCGCGATCGGCCCGCGTGATCTTGCATTTTCGACGGCCGGCGATCTCGAAGCGATAGGGACCGCCAAGCGCGGCAGCCTCCGCCTTGATGTCGTGGATTTCCAATAAAGCGGCCTGCGAATGCGGCCGGGTGACGAACGTGCCGGCCTTGCGCCGCCGCGCGACGAGTCCAGCCTTGGCGAGCTGCGTCAGGACCTTGCTCACCGTCATCCGCGAGCAACCGTACTGGGCCGTCAGCTCATGCTCGAACGGAACGCGATAGCCGGGCGGCCACTCGCCGGAAAGGATGCGTGCTTCGATGTCCGCGAGAATGCGCTGATGGAGCGAAAGCGGCGCCCTCTCCGCGCTGGCGGCGACGCGCATATTGGCGATCCGACGAGAGGCCGCCTCCTCCATCATGCCGCGCGCAAGCTCCGGATCGCGCTGCGGAACCGCGTTTCGATCGCGTCGCGGCGTCTATGCCGACCATTCTCCACCAGCTTTTCGCCCCCGACCCAAACGCGATCGACGAGACCGCTGTCGACGAATATCCACGCATCGAGCGCGCCGTCGGGCTTGAGCCCGTCGACCAGCGCATGGTCGCGTCGCAGCGAGACGAAATCGGCCGGCGCGCCGGGCTCCAGCCGCGCCGGCGCGGCAAGCGCCGCGCCGCCGCCCCGCAAGGCCGCCTCGAACAGCGCCCTGCCCGTCGACGCTTTGGCGTCGCCAATCACGTTGCGCTCGCGCAAGGCGAGGCGTTGGGCATATTCGAGCTGACGCAATTCGTCAGCGACGCCGATCAGCACATTCGAATCCGAGCCGATTCCAAAGCGCCCGCCTTGCACGCGAAATTGCGCCGCGCCGAACGTACCGTCGCCGAGATTGGCCTCTGTCACGGGACAGAGGCCGACAGTCGCGCCGCTCGACGCGATCCGCACAATCTCGGTCTTGGTCGCGTGCGTCGCGTGGATCAGGCACCAGCGCTGATCGACCGGCGCCACGCCCAGCAAGTGCTCGATCGGGCGTGCGTGACGCCAAGCTAGGCAATCCTCCACCTCCTTCGTCTGCTCGGCGACATGGATATGGATCGGCGCCGGGCCGGCCATCGCGACGATTGCGGCGAGCTCCTCGGTCGTGACCGCGCGCAGGCTATGCGGCGCGAGGCCCAACCCTGCGCCGGAAAGCGCCGCGATCGCCGCGCGCGCTTCTTCGACGAGCCGCGCGAACCCGTCGAGATCGCAGACGAACCGCCGCTGCTCGGGACGCGGCGGCGCGCCGCCAAAGGTCGCGTGGGCGTAGAAACACGGCAACAAAGTGAGCCGGAGGCCGCTCTCGAACGCCGCCGCGGCGATGCGCGCGGCCATCTCGCCGATCGCCGCATAGGGCCGGCCGTCGCGATCGTGATGCAGATAGTGAAACTCTCCGACGCGGGTGAACCCCGCCTCCAACATCTCGACATAGAGCATGGCCGCGACGGCCTCGACATCGTCGGGCGACATGGTCAGCGCGAAACGGTACATCGCTTCGCGCCAGGTCCAAAAATTGTCCGCCGCCGGGCCTCGCGTTTCGGCGAGGCCGGCCATGCCGCGCTGAAACGCGTGGCTGTGTAGGTTGGGCATGCCGGGGACGATCAGGTCGCAACGCTCGTCGTCCGGTTGCGGCGAAACCCCGGCTTCCACGCGGCGAATGACGCCCGCCTCGATGACGAGACGCGCATCGCCGAGCCAGCCTTGCGGCGTCAGCGCGCTTTTCGCATGCACGGCTTGCATCGGCGGCGACTTGCCCTCCTCTCTATTATGTATATACATTATCCGGAGCGACGGACAAAGCGGATTGGCGGCGATGGCGGCGCAAGCGGCGGAAAGGCGCGTCTGGCGCAATGCGCGCCTGGCGACGCTCGCCGAAGGCGCGCCGGGGCTGGCGATCGTCGAGCGCGGCGCGCTCGCCGCCGAAAGCGGCCGCATCGCCTATGTCGGACCGGAAAGCGAAGCGCCGGCGGCGATGCTCGACGGCGCGGAAATCGTGAATTGCGAAGGCCGCTGGATCACGCCGGGGCTGATCGATTGCCATACTCATCTTGTCCATGCCGGCGATCGCGCGCGGGAGTTCGAATTGCGCCTTGCGGGCGCTTCGTACGAGGAGATCGCGCGCGCCGGCGGCGGCATCCTCTCGTCAGTGAAGGCGCTGCGCGCCGCCAGCGAAGAGAACCTCGTCAAAGAAAGCCTGCCGCGGCTCGACGCGCTGATCAAAGAAGGCGCGACCACGATCGAAATCAAGTCCGGCTATGGACTCGACCTGGCGAATGAGACGAAATCCTTGCGCGCCGCGCGCAAGCTCGCCGACGAGCGCCCCGTCGCGATCTGCGCCACGTTTCTCGGCGCGCACGCTTTGCCTCCGGAAATGGACGGCGACAAGGGCCGGTACATCGAATCCGTCGCCGACGAGATGATCCCGGCCATCGCGCGCGCCGGACTTGCCGATTCGGTCGACGGGTTTTGCGAGAGCATCGCCTTTTCTCCGGACGAAATCGCCCGCGTCTTCGCCGCCGCCAAGGCGCATGGTCTGCCGGTCAAGCTGCATGCCGATCAATTGTCCAATCTCGGCGGCGCGGCTCTCGCCGCCCGCTTCGGCGCGCTTTCCGCCGACCATCTCGAATATGCCGACGAAGCAGGCGCCGCCGCCATGGCCGCGGCCGGTACGGTCGCTGTGATGCTGCCCGGCGCGTATTATTTCATCCGCGAGACGCAGCGCCCGCCGATAGAACTCTTCCGCCGCCGCGGAGTTAAAATGGCGGTCGCGACCGATTGCAATCCCGGCACCTCGCCGCTGACCTCGCTATTGCTGGCGATGAATCTTGCGGCGACCCTGTTTCGGATGAATGTCGAGGAATGTATCGCCGGCGTCACGCGCGAGGCCGCCCGCGCGCTGGGCTTGCAAGCCGAGACCGGTACGCTCGAGCCGGGCAAGCGGGCGGACTTGGCGATCTGGGATATCGAGCGGCCGGCCGAGCTCGTCTACCGTCTCGGCTTCAATCCTCTCCACGCGCGCGTTTGGAGGGGACAGTGAGCGCGACCATCGCGGCCGGCCAGGCGTCTCTTGCCGATTGGCGAGCGATCTATCGCGGCGCAGGCTTTCGGCTCGATCCGTCCTGCCGCGAGCGAATCGCCGCGAGCGCGGCGGCAGTCGCGCGCATCCTCGCCAGAGGCGAGCCGGTCTATGGCTTGAATACCGGCTTCGGCAAGCTCGCCTCGGTCAGGATCGACGCCGGCGATCTCGCCAAACTGCAGCGGAACATCGTCCTTTCGCACGCCGCGGGCGTCGGCGAGCCGACGCCGCAGAAGATCGTCAGGCTGATGATGGCGCTGAAACTCGCTTCGCTGGCGCAAGGCGCTTCGGGCGTGAGTCTCGAGACTTTCGCTCTGCTGGCCGCGATGCTCGAACGCTCGGTCCTTCCCGTCGTGCCGGCGCAAGGCTCTGTCGGCGCCTCCGGCGATCTGGCGCCGCTCGCCCATATGACGGCCGTGATGATCGGCGTCGGCGAAGCGTACGTCAATGGCGAGCGCCTGCCCGCGCCGCAAGCCCTGGCCGCGGCGGGCCTGGCGCCGATCGCGCTCGGCCCCAAGGAAGGCCTCGCGCTGCTCAACGGCACGCAATTCTCGACCGCGCACGCCTTGGCGGCGCTGTTCGAGGCGGAAATCCTTTTTCGCTCGGCGCTGACGACCGGCGCGCTGTCGACCGACGCCGCGCGCGGCTCGGACGCGCCGTTCGACCCGCGCATCCACGCGTTGCGCAGGCATCGCGGCCAGATCGAAGTCGCCGCGGCTTTGCGCGCGCTGATGGAGGGCAGCGCGATCCGCGCCTCGCATCTCGTCGGCGACGAGCGCGTGCAAGATCCGTACTGCCTGCGCTGCCAGCCGCAAGTGATGGGCGCGGCGCTCGACGTGCTGCGGCAGGCGGCGGCGACGCTCGAAGACGAAGCCAACGGCGTCTCCGACAATCCGCTCGTTTTCGCCGAAGACGACGCCGCCCTTTCCGGCGGCAATTTCCACGCCGAACCCGTCGCCTTCGCCGCCGACATGATGGCGCTCGCCGTCTGCGAGATCGGCTCGCTGGCCGAACGGCGCATCGCCATGCTGGTCGATCCGGCTTTGTCCGGCCTGCCGGCCTTCCTGACGCCGAAGCCCGGCTTGAATTCCGGCTTCATGATTCCGCAAGTCGCCGCCGCGGCGCTGGTCTCGGAAAACAAGAGCCGCGCCTATCCGGCGAGCGTCGATTCGATTCCGACTTCGGCCAATCAGGAAGATCATGTCTCGATGGCCGCGCATGGCGCGCGCCGCCTTCAGGCGATGATCGATAACGCCTTCGCCATTGTCGGAATCGAGCTGATGGTCGCGGCGCAGGGCTGCGATTTTCACGCGCCCCTCGCATCGAGCGGCCGGCTCGAAGCGTTGCGCGCGGCGACAAGAGCAAGGATCGCGCATCTCGACGACGACCGGCTCTTGCAGCCCGATATCGAAACCGCGACCGCTTTCATTCGCAGCGGCGGCGCGATCGACGCGGTCGGCGGCGCCCTCCCCTCGATCTGCGAGGCGCGGCGGTGACCGATCCGGCTTGGCTCGAAGTGACGGAGGGCGAAGCGCCGCTTCTGGTCAGCATTCCGCATACCGGCCTCGACCTTGGTCCCTATGAGCGGCGATTCGTCTCCCCTTGGCTCGCGCGCAAGGACGCCGATTGGCATATCGAGCAGCTTTATGATTTCGCCGCCGGCCTCGGCGCGACGGTCATTCGCACGACAATTTCGCGCAGCGTGATCGACGTGAACCGCGATCCTTCCGGCGCCTCGCTCTATCCTGGCCTGGCGACGACGGAGCTTTGCCCGACGATCACCTTCGACGGCGAGCCGCTCTATCGCGGCGAGACGCCGAACGCGGGGGAAATCGCCGAACGGCGCGGCGCCTATTTCGATCCCTATCACGCCGCGCTTCGTCGCGAGATCGAGCGTCTGCGCAGCAAGCATCGCCGCATCGCGCTCTATGATTGCCATTCGATCCGTTCGGCGATCCCGCGTCTGTTCGACGGCGAATTGCCGTCGTACAATCTCGGGACCAATGGCGGCGCCAGCGCCGATCCGGCGCTCATCGCCGCCGTGAGGGATGACCTCGCCGCAAGCGGGCGGAGCTTCGTCGTCGACGGACGTTTCAAGGGCGGCTGGATCACGCGGCGTTATGGTAGGCCCGCCGAGGGCGTGCACGCGCTGCAGATGGAGCTCGCCTGCCGCGCCTATCTGCGCGAGCCGCAATCGGTCGACGCGAGCAATTGGCCGGCGCCTTATGACGCGGATTACGCGGCGCCGACGCGCGGCGTGATCGAGAAAATCTTTTCGACGATCCTCGCTTGGATCGGCCACGGCTCATAGCTCATGCATCCTCCGTCATTGCGAGCGAAGCGAAGCAATCCAGTCATAGGGCTCGGCCCTACGAATGGATTGCTTCGTCGCTTCGCTCCTCGCAATGACGGCGCTTCATCAAAACCCGTCGCGAGGCCGCCATGACCGCCAATCCCCGCATCGACAACGCCCGCGTCATCCGCGCGCCGCGCGGCCCGGATATTTCCGCCAAGTCCTGGCTCACCGAAGCCCCGCTTCGCATGCTGATGAACAATCTCGATCCTGACGTCGCCGAACGGCCGAGCGAGCTCATCGTCTATGGCGGCATCGGCCGCGCCGCGCGCGATTGGAATTCGTTCGACCGCATCGTTGCGGCATTGCGCAGCCTCGAGGCCGATCAAACTCTGCTGATCCAGTCGGGCAAGCCGGTCGGGGTGTTCCGCACTCACGCCGACGCGCCGCGCGTGCTCATCGCCAACTCCAACATCGTGCCGCATTGGGCGACCTGGGACAAGTTCCATGAGCTCGACCGCAAGGGCCTGATCATGTTCGGCCAGATGACCGCCGGCTCGTGGATTTACATCGGCAGCCAGGGCATCGTGCAGGGGACGTACGAAACGTTCGTCGAAGTGGGCCGCCGGCATTATGGCGGCGATCTTTCCGGCAAGTGGATTCTGACCGCCGGGCTCGGCGGCATGGGCGGCGCCCAGCCGCTCGCCGCGACCATGGCCGGCGCGTCGCTGCTCGCCGTCGAATGCCAAGCAAGCCGCATCGAGATGCGGCTGCGCACCGGCTATCTCGACCGGCAGGCGCGCGGCCTCGACGAGGCGCTGGCGATGATCGAGGAATCCTGCCGCGCGAAAAAACCGGTTTCCGTCGGCCTGCTCGGCAATGCGGCCGAGATTTTTCCGGAACTGGCGCGGCGCGGCGTCAAGCCTGACGTGGTCACCGACCAGACTTCGGCGCATGATCCCGTCAATGGCTATCTGCCGAAAGGCTGGACTTTGGCGGAATGGGAGGCGCGCCGCGACCGCGATCCGAAAGCCGTCGAGAAAGCCGCGCGCGCGTCAATGGCCGAGCATGTGCGGGCGATGCTCGATTTCTATCGCAAGGGCGTGCCGACGCTCGATTATGGCAACAATATCCGCCAGATGGCGAAGGAGGAAGGCGTCGACGACGCCTTCGACTTTCCCGGCTTCGTGCCGGCTTACATCCGGCCGCTCTTTTGCCGCGGCGTCGGACCCTTCCGCTGGTGCGCGCTGTCGGGCGATCCCGAGGATATTTATCGTACCGACGCCCGCGTGAAGGAGCTTCTGCCCGACAACAAGCATCTTCACACTTGGCTCGACATGGCGCGGACGCGCATCAAGTTCCAGGGCTTGCCGGCGCGCATCTGCTGGGTCGGGCTCGGCGATCGCCACCGCCTCGGCCTCGCCTTCAACGAAATGGTCGCCAAAGGCGAATTGAAGGCGCCAATCGTGATCGGCCGCGACCATCTCGATTCGGGCTCGGTCGCCTCGCCCAATCGCGAGACCGAGGCGATGAAGGACGGGTCCGACGCGGTCTCCGATTGGCCGATGCTGAACGCGCTCCTCAACTGCGCGTCAGGCGCGACCTGGGTCTCCTTGCATCACGGCGGCGGCGTCGGCATCGGCTTCTCGCAGCATGCCGGCATGGTCATCGTCGCCGACGGCACGCCCGAGGCGGCGCGGCGGCTCGAGCGCGTCCTGTGGAACGACCCGGCGAGCGGCGTGATGCGCCATGCCGACGCCGGCTATGACGAAGCGATCGCCTGCGCGAAGGAGAACGGGCTCGACCTGCCTGGAATTTTTGGCTAGCGCGGCCCCAATTCCCTTTTGCCCTTGCCGCTCTTGGCTTTGCGCTTGGGCTTGGCGGCGGTCGCGCGCTCAGCGAGAATTTCACATTCGGCGGCGTACCAATGATCGGAATCTCGGCCATGAGCCATTCCGTCGCGAAGCCATATTTCATAGGCGCGCAAGCGGACCTGCTGCTCCAGATTTATATCCATCGTCTGTCCTCCTGATCCCTCAGGCCCTGGTCCTGGATGCGTCCGGGATGGTTAATTTTCAGCTAATTGCAGCGCAGGCCCGTGGGAGCGAACGCTAAGCCCTTCTCCGGCTTGAAGGAGAGGGCGGCGCGGCCTTCCGCGATGAGACGGCGGCGCCGGCGGCGCCATTGCCTGCGGCGGAGCGAATCAGGCCCAGGCGAAACCCCGCTGCGCCTTTCCCGTAACAGAGATAGAATGATGAATTAACCACCCTATGGCGCAGAGGCGCATCCAATGAGCGGCGAAGCGGATTTCTACGCGAGCGTCCCCGTCTTCGACAGTTTCGGCGACGTGATGAAGCCAGCGAGCTATCGCCCCGTTCCGGACGACTGGTCGATCGGATTTTCCGACGTCATCGGCTCGACCAAGGCGATCGCCGAAGGCCGCTACAAAGCGGTGAACATGGTCGGCGCCGGCGTGATCGCCGCCGTGTCCAACGCGCTCAAACGCAAGCCGTTCCCCTTCGTCTTTGGCGGCGACGGGGCGAGCTTTGCCGTCAGCGCCGCCGATGCGCCGCTCGCGGCGGAAGCGCTCAGAGCCATGGCCGTCTTCGCAAGAGAAGAGCTGCAGATCGAGTTGCGAGTGGCCATGATCCCGATCGCCGACATCCGCGCCGCCGGGCGCGACGTGCGCGTCGGGCGCTTCGCCGCCTCGCCTCACTGCACTTACGCGATGTTCGTCGGCGGCGGCCTTGCCTATGTCGAGATGGAGGCGAAACGCGGCCTCTATCAACTCGAACCCGCGCCGCCCGGCTCGCGGCCGGACCTTTCCGACCTCTCGTGTCGCTGGAGCGTCGCGCCGGCGGCGAATGGGACGATCCTCTCCCTCATCGTCGCCCCGCGCGGCGAAGCCGACGAGCGTTTCGCCGCCCTTGTCGAAGAGGTCGTCCAGATGGCGATGAGCGCCAAGGACGGCGGCCGGCCGATCACCTTGTCGAGCCTTCATCTGCCATGGCCCAAACAGGGCATCGAGCTCGAGGCCGCCTCGGCGCCGCCGGGGGCGGCGCGCCTGTTTCGGCGTTTGCGAGCGGCTTACAACGTGTGGGGCGCGCGGATCACCACGACCTTGAAGCTGAAGGCCGGGAAATTCGACGCTGTCGAATATGTCAACGATGTCGTCGCGAATTCCGACTTCCGCAAATTCGACGACGGCTTGCGCATGACGCTCGACTGTTCGGAAGATTTCGCCGAGGCGCTCGAGCGACGATTACAGCAGGCGAGCGACATTGCCGAATACGGCGCCTTCCGGCAGAGCAACGCGCTGCTGACTTGCTACGCGCCCTCGCTGACCGACCGCAGCCACGTCCATTTCGTCGACGGCGCCGGCGGCGGCTATGCGATGGCGGCGAAGGCGATGAAGGAGCGGCGAGTGGTTGCGGCTGACGCCGCTTAGCGCAAAGCGAACTCAGTCATTGCGAGCGAAGCGAAGCAATCCATTCGTAAGGTACAGCCCTGCGAATGGATTGCTTCGTCGCTTCGCTCCTCGCAATGACAGGCGGTTAGAAACTGTTCCTATCATGGTACGTCTGTAAAAACTGCCGCACCCGCGGTTCGGCGCTTTCGTGGAACACCTTCTTCGGCGGGCCCTGCTCGACGATGCGGCCTGAATCGATGAAGGCGATGCGGTCGGCGACATGGGCGGCGAAGCCCATTTCGTGAGTCACGATCAGCATGGTCATGCCTTCGGCGGCGAGATCGCGCATCACCTCCAGCACTTCGCCGACCAGTTCCGGATCGAGCGCCGAGGTCGGCTCGTCGAACAGCATCAGCCGCGGCTGCATGGCGAGGGCGCGGGCGATGGCGACCCGCTGCTGCTGGCCGCCCGAGAGCTTGCCCGGATAGGCGGCGGCCTTGTCGGCGAGGCCGACGCGCTTCAGCATCGCCAAAGCGCGCTCGTCCGCTTCGCTCGCGGGCAGGCCGCGCACGCGCTTCAGCGGCTCGGCGACATTGCCGAGCGCGGTCATATGCGGCCAGAGATTGAAATGCTGGAACACCATGCCGATCTCGCGGCGCATCTCTCGGAGGTCCCGCGCCGGCATCGGCCGGCGGCCGCCGGGCTCGTCGCGATAGCCGATCAGCCGGCCCTCGATGCGGATTTCGCCGCTGTCATAGGCCTCGAGAAAATTCACGCAGCGCAGCAACGTGCTCTTGCCGGAGCCGCTCGGGCCGATCAGGCAGACGACTTCGGAGCGGGCGACGGAAAGATCGACCTCGCGCAGCACTTGCAGCGCGCCGAAGCTTTTCGAGACGCGCTTGATCTCGATCATGGCCTCGCTCACGCCGAGGCCTCGCGCGCCATGAACGCAGTGAGCTTGATCTCCAACCGCCGGCCGACCCGCGACACCGCCTCGACCAGCAGCCAATAGAAGATCGCCATGGCGAAGATCGCGTCGAAAGCGGTGAATGTCTCGGCGGCCATGGTCTGCATCTGGTACATCAGTTCAGGCACCGTGATGATCGACAGGACGACCGTCTCCTTCGACAGGATGACGAGCATATTGACAATCGCCGGAACCGTCGACGCCAAGGCGATCGGCAGCGTGACGCGCCAGAGAATGTCGCCCGGCGTCATGCCGACGCTCATCGCCGCCTCAATCTGGCCTTGCGGCACGGCGGCGAAGCCGGCGCGGAAAATCTCGGCGAAATAGGCCGAGGAATAGAGGCCGAGTCCAAGGATTCCGGCCGCCGTGGCGCTCAGCCTCAAGCCGATATAGGGGCCGCCCGCGTAAAGCAGGAAGAGCTGCACGAGAAAGGGCGTGCCGCGCAGGATTTCGACATAGGCGCGGAGCAGCCAGCGCAGCGGCGGCGCCGGCAGCCGATTGAGCAAGGCGACGGCGAAGCCGATCGCCAGACCGAGAATCGAGCCGGCGCTCCAGCACAGCACGGTCACGCCGAAGCCTGCGATCAGCGACGGCAGATAATGCAGAAGGACTGCGAAACTCACGTCGAGCCGCCCGCCGCCAGACGCCGCTCGGCGAATGCGCCAAACGCGGCGAGGCAGAGATTGATGGCGAGATAGATCATGCCGCCGGCGAGGTACGCTTCGAAGGGCCGGTAGGTCATCGACGCGATGTTCATGCTGACTCGCGTCAACTCGGCGATGCCGACCACGGAGACGAGCGAGGAGGCCTTGAGCAGCAGGATGAATTCGTTGATCAGCGGCGGCGCGGCGATGCGCAGGGCCTGCGGCAGCAGGATGCGCCGCCAGATGTCGAACGGCGCAAAGCCGAGCGCCGTCGCCGCCTCGGCCTGGCCGGCCGGCGTCGCATTCAAGGCGCCGCGCAGGATCTCAGCTTGGTACGCGCCGGAAGCAAGGCCGAGTCCGCCGATCGCCGCAACCACGGCCGGCACGTCGAGCCCGTATTCGGCGAGGAAATAGTAGATGAACAGGAGCTGGACCAGCAGCGGCACGCCGCGAAAGAAGCTGACATAGAAGCCGCCGAGTCGGCGGAGGAAGCGATCGCCGGAGCGCCGCGCAGCGCAGACCAGCGCGCCGATGACGAAGCCGAGCGCGATGCCGGCGAGCGACAGCGCGACCGTGACGGCCGCGGCCCGCAGCAAATAGCCGAGCGAATGGAGGATGATGTCGAAGCGCATCGCGCTGTCGCGTCCGTCATTGCGAGCGAAGCGAAGCAATCCATTCGAAGGGCGTCACCCGGTGAATGGATTGCTTCGTCGCTTCGCTCCTCGCAATGACGGATTTCATATGGCGTGGCTCAAAAAGCGAGGCAGTCTGGAAGGCCGCGCCTCGCTTTTCACCTCAGATCGTCGGCTCGGGCACGGTCTTCGGCAGATCGGTGGTCTGGCCGAACCATTTCTTCTGGATCGCCGCCATGGTCCCATCGGACTCGGCCTTGATGATCGCGGCGTTGATCGCGTCGATCAAAGTCTTGTCCTCGAGCCGGCCGACCCAGGAGAAATAGGTCGGCTGGCCGAAGGGCGGCAGCACGACTTTGAACGTGTCCGGCCGCTGCGCGGCGACATAGGCGAGATTGGGCAACGAATTGACCGACGCGTCGATACGCCCCGCCGCGAGATCGGCATAGGACTGATTGTTGTCGACGTACTCCTTCACCTCGATCGGCTTCGGCAGCTTGGCGCCGAACTCCTTGATCTGGGCGAGCTGCGACGTGCCCTTCTGGCCGCCGACCGTCTTGCCGGCAAGGTCTTCCGGCTTGTTGATCGAATCGTCGTTGGCGCGCTTCATCAAAGCCGCGGTGGCGTCGGCGATCGGCACGGTGAAGAGATAGCGCTTCATCCGCTCCTTGGTGATCGTGACCGGGGCGATGCAGATGTCGAACTTCTTCGCCTCGAGGCCGGGCAGAACGCTGGTCCAGGGCAGATCGAGATATTTGACCTTGACGCCAAGCGTCGCGCCGACCGCGTCGACGAGTTCGCGGTCGACGCCCTTGTAGGTCCCATTGTCGGAAATGTCGAAAGGCGGAAATTGCATTTCGGTCGCCGCGACCAGCTCGCCGCGCGATTTGACGTCGGCGAGCGTATCGGCGAAGGCGCGGCCCAAACCGCCGAGCCAAGCGGCCGACGCCGCCGCGCCGGCGAGCCCGGTCTTGAGCAAGCCGCGGCGCGACAGGCCGCTTGCGTCGAAAATGGTCATGACTCTCTCCCCCGTTCGGTTGGCAAATCTCTCGGACCGCGCCGAGGCTTCGCCCCTTCAAGCGTTGCTGGAACGATTGTCGGGCGGCGGCCGGCGACCGTCAAATTCGCAGCCGAAAGCCTAACGGGCCGCCATTATTAAGTCTAGACATAATGGACCGCCGGAAGACGCGGGTCGAGAAATGAGCGGCCTCATCCGCCCCGCCTCGCAACGAGGCGGGGTTCAACGCGGCGCGTCGCCGCGCCGGTATTCCGCGGTCAGCGTATCCAGTTTCTCCTTCAGCGCCGGGTCGAGCTTGTATTCCGCCGCGGCGAGCGTGTCGTCGAGCTGGTCCGGCCGGCTCGCGCCGAGCAGAGGTGCGGTGATCGCCGGATTGGCCATGGTCCAAGCGACGGCGAGCGTGGTCAGCGAAACGCCGGCTCCGCCGGCGAGCTGCTGCAAGCTCGCGACGGTCGAGAAGTCGCGCTCGTTCCAGTAGCGGGCCCGGTACATTTCTGCGGTCTTGCCCAGCGTGAATCGCGTGCCCGGCGTCGGCGCGGAATCGGCTTTATGCTTGCCCGTCAGCAGCCCGCCGGCGAGCGGATTATAAGGAATGACGCCCAAGCCCTCCTCCAGCGCTAGCGGCAGCAATTCGCGCTCGATCTGGCGGAACAGCAGGCTGTAGCGCGGCTGCAGCGAGACCGGCCGCTCCCAGGCGTTTAGATCGGCGCGGCCGAGCGCCTTGGCGACGCGATAGGCGAGGAAATTGGAAAGGCCGACATAGCGGGCGCGGCCCGATTTGGCGATCGCGTCCAGGGCTTCGAGGGTTTCGTCGAGCGGCGTCGACAAGTCGTCGGCATGAAGCTGGTAGAGATCGACATAGTCGGTCTGCAGCCGGCGGAGCGACGCGTCGATCGCGTCGAGCAAATGCTTGCGTGAAGCGCCCTCGTCCCACGGGTTGGGCCCCATCCTGCCGACCGCCTTGGTCGCGAGGATGAAGGACTGGCGCTTGTCCTTGAGCCAGCGTCCGATGATCTCCTCGGTGCGCCCGACCGTCGAAAGATCGCCGCCGAGCGGGTACACGTCAGCCGTGTCGAGGAAGTTGATCCCGCCCGCCGCCGCTTTGTCTAGAATCTGATGAGAGGTCGCCTCGTCCGTCTGCAGGCCGAAAGTCATCGTGCCCAGAGCGAGACGGGAGACGGTCAGGCCGGTGCGGCCGAGGCGGGTTGTCGGCATGGTCATGAGGGGGGCTTTCTCTTTAGGCGGCCGGCAAGCTTCGCCGCCGGAAATAAGCCGTGAAAGTAAGGCGCGCGACGGGGCCTTTCCAGCCGGCGAAATTCAACTCCGCGTGGGTCGCCGGCGGGTCGGGCGGCCACAGGGTCGGCCATGAACGCCCTCGTCGGCGGAACGCGATTTGCGGCGCGATTATTTCAGATCGTGAGCCACTTCCCAGACATGGCCGGAAGGATCGGCGAAGGCGGCCGTGCGCCGTCCCCATGGCCGATCGATCGGTCCGTTGAGCAGCGCGACGCCGCGCTCGCGGAGCGCGGCGCAGACGGCGTCCACGTCGGCGACCTTGATCGTCAGCAGAATACGCGCGCCTGATCCTGCTGGCGCGACAGGCGCGGGTTGCACCAAGTCCGGCGCCCGAGCAGCCTGAAGCAGGTTGACCATCGCGCCATCGAATTTCAGGACGGAGGAAACCTCGTCTCGGTAAATCTCCTCAGGCTCGAAGACCTTCGTGTAAAACGCTCTTGCTTCGCTGACGTCGTCGACAAACAAGGTCACGACCTCGATCGCGTTCGGCAACGCCATGAGCGCCTCCATCGACTGGCGGTCCGATCCCGAACGGCGACTTCGCCAAGGGCGAGGCGCGGCGCCGATCCGATCGGACAAGGCTCGCTGAGCGTATCCGACGATAGGCAGGCCAGCGGACCGTCCTATCCTTTCACCGCTCCGGCCGTCAGGCCCGCCACGATATGCTTCTGCGCCAGCAGGAACATGACGATCGCCGGCAGGATGGTCAGCGTGATGAAGGCGAGGACCAATTGCCAGGAGGTCATGTATTCGCCCTCGTAGGCCATCATGCCGAGCGGCCATGGATAGAGCTGCTCGCTGTTCAGCATGATCAGCGGCACGATGTAATTGTTCCAGGAATTGACGAAAGCGATGATCGCGACCGTCGAGAGAATCGGCCGCGACAAGGGCAACGTCACGTAGAGAAAATAGCGGACATAGCCGCAGCCGTCGACCAGCGCGGCGTCGAGCAATTCGCTCGGCAATTGGCGAAAGCCGTTGCGCAGCAACAGGACGGCCATCGCCAAGTAGAAAGCCGATTGCGGCAAGATCACGCCCCAGGGCGTGTCGAGCAGGCCGAGATCGCGCACGCGGATGAAGAGCGGCAGGATTGCGGTCGCGATCGGAAACATCAGGCCGAGCGTCATGTAGGTGAACAGAAATCGGCTGCCGAAGAACTTCAGATGTGCGAACGCGAAGGCCGCCATAGCCGCCAGCGCCACCGTGATCGCCACGGTGAAACAGGCGATGAACAGCGAATTGCCGAGCACGCGCCAGTAGCGCGCGCTTTCCAGAATGTCGAGATAATTGCGCCATTGCCACGGATGCGGCAGGCCGAGCGGGTTGGTGCGCAGCTCGCCCAGCCCTTTGAAGCCGCCGATCGCGGTCGCCAGCAAGGGTAGAAGGACGATGCTCGAGACAAGGAGCAACACGGCCAGCCGAAACAGCGGAAAGAGATCGAACGGCTTTTGATCGCGCGAGCGCCGCCTCGTCCTGACGAGCCGCCACGGCGCAGCGATGGTGAGTTGTTCAGTCATCGCGCATCAAAAGCCGTCTGTAGCCGAAGGCGAAGGTCACGCAGATGACGAACAGCACGACGCCGACCGCCGAACCGAAGCCGACGCGCATGCGCGTGATGCCGAATAGGTAAAGGAACGACACCATCGTGTTGGTGGCGTTGAATGGACCGCCGCCAGTCAGCGGGACGACAACGTCGAAGAACTGCAGGGCGCCGATGACCGAGAAGAAGACCGACAGTTTGATCATCGGCGAGAGTTGCGGGATGGTGACAAAGCGAAAGCGCTGGAAAGCGCCGGCGCCGTCGATCTCGGCCGCCTCATAGAGGTTCCGGTCGATGCCCTGCAAGCCGGCGATGAACAGCATCATGTGGAAGCCGAAATATTTCCAGACGATGACGACGAGCAGCGCGACCATCGCCCAGGTCGGGCTCGCCAGCATGTAGACCGGGCCGAAGCCGAGCGCCTGCGTGGCGCCCGAAAGCGGCCCGTAATCGCCGTCGAAAATGAAGCGGAAAATCAGGCCGGCGGCGACATCGGCGAGGATGTAGGGCAGGAAGAAGATCAGGCGAAAAGCGACCGAGCCGAAGGCGCGCCGAGCGAGGAGCAGCGCCATCGCCAGCGCCAGCGGCAGCTGGATCGCCAACGACACCGCTATGATGATGAGATTGTTCAGCAGCGCGGTTCGGAAACTCGAATTGTTGAACAACGAAATGTAGTTCTTGAGGCCGACGAAATTCTGCGGACGATTGTAACCGTCCCAATTGTAGAAGCCGTACCACGCCGCTTCGCCGATCGGCAGAATGACGAAGACGGTGAACAGGAGCAGAGCCGGCGGCAGGAAGATCAGCGCGGCGACCCAAACGCCGCCGGCCGCGCCTTTGCTCTCCTGGATCGTGGTGACGGTCATCGGCGCCTCGAACCAATCCGCGGGAATCCCTTCTCCCCGCTTGGCGGGGAGAAGGTGGCGCGAAGCGCCGGATGAGGGGCTGCGCATGACTTCGGAAACTAGCGCCTTACGCTAATCCCAACCTTCAGCGCCGCCCCTCATCCGGCCGTGCTTCGCACGGCCACCTTCTCCCCGCGTCGCGGGGAGAAGGGTTACGCGCACGCGCCCCTTGTCTATTGCTCGTCCCAGGCCTGCTGCACGGCGGCGGCGCCGTCCTCCGGCGACATTTTGCCGGCCGCGACCGCGACCGAGATGTCGTTGACGACGCGGCCGACGGACGGGCCGAGATCCTGATCGAAGAAGTTCTGATGATACTTCGTCTTCGCGAGATCGGCGCCGATCTGCTTGAGGACCGGATTTTCGATCGCGCTTTCCGTGCCCTTGACGACCGGAATATAGACGCCTTTGGCCGCCGCCTCGCGCTGGTACTTCTCCTGACTGAAGAACTTCAGGAACTCGGCGGTCTCCTTTGGCGCGCCCTTGCCGACCAGCCAGCCGTTGATGCCGCCGAGCGTATCCGTCGCTTCGCCCTTGCCTCCGGGCAGGGTCGGGAAGCTGAAAATGCCGATATTGTCGATCGGCTGGCCCTTGCCGTCGGCGGCGTTCGGCCCTTGCGCGGTGAGCAGCCATTGGCCCATCAGCTCGATCGCGCCTTTGCCGTCGCCGAACATGCCTTCGGCCTGCGGATGGCTGGTCGACAGATAGCCAGCCTGGAAGGGCTCGAGCGCGGCGAGTTCGTGCAGGCGCTTGCCGGCCTCGACGAAGGTCGCGTTCTTGAAGCCGCCGTCCTTGCCCGCCTTAGCGTCGTCGAGCGCGTGCGCGCCGCCGACGCGCATCACGAGATAGGACCAGTAGAAATGCATCGGCCATTTCTCGCCGCCGCCGACAATGATCGGCGTGATCCCGGCCGCCTTGATCTTCTTCACCGCCGCGAGGAAGTCGTCCCACGTCTTGATGTCTTCGGCTTTCACGCCCGCCTGGGCGAAGAGCTTCTTGTTATAGAAGAAGACCACCTCGCCGGTGTTCTGCGGAACGCCATACGTCTTGCCGTCGACCTGAAACGCTTCGAGAGCGGTCGGCGATATCGTATTCGCCAGCGGCGCGGCCGCGGCGGTTATGTCCTCGAGAAAACCCGCCTTGGCCTGCGCGCGCATGACGCCGCCGCCCCAGCTATAGAAGATATTGGGCCGATCCTTCTCGGATTGCAGCATGGTCGGCAGCTTGGCCTTGAAAGCCTCGTTTTCGAGATCTTGGAGCTGGATTTTGACCCCTTTATTCTCGGCTTCGAAATCGTGGATGATCTTGTTGTACAGCTCCACCGTGCCGGCGTCGTCATTCGAGAGATGCAGCCAGCGAATGGTCGTGTCGGCGAAGGCGGCGGTCGCCCCGAGAGCGACGCCCATCGACGCGAGCGCAAAAGTTCGAAACTTCATGATCTCCTCCCGGGCAGATAAGCTTGGCCTATTTTTGTTTTTATGCGGTATGCGTATTAAATGTGGCCTGAGTTTCCGCTGCTGTCAAGAACGACGTCGCTTTCCCCCGAAGAACGAACGATATGCGCCCATTGACAGCCTGCGCCGACAGTGAAATTTATCCTGAGCCCGAATAAATATCCGTCAGAGCGGACTCAAGGCGCGCCTCGATGAAGACTGCCGATCCAGAATTGATGCGCGCCATCAATCGCTTCCATGTGATGGATTCGATCCGTCGTCATGGTCCGATTTCGCGCGTCGAAATCTGCGGCCGCACCGATTTGAGTCCGACCACGGTGTCGGCGATCACCGCGGCTCTGATCGAAGACGGGCTGATCGTCGCCAGGCCGATCGGCGACGTGCGCGACGCGGCGCGCGGCCGGCCGCGCGTCATGCTGGAGCTCAATCCCGAGGCGGCCTATGTCGTCGGCGTCAAGCTCGCGCCCGACCAGATCACGATCGCGGCGACGAATTTCCGCGCCGACGTGCTGGCGAGCCTGGCGCTGCCGATCCGCATCAGCCGCCAGCCGGCCTCCGTCGTCGCCGATCTCGTCGAGGACGGCGTCCGCCGCTGCCTCGCCGACGCGGATTTGACCGTCGGCCGCATCGCCGGCCTCTGCGTCGGCCTGCCTGGCGTGGTCGAGCGCGCCAGCGGCGTCTGCCGGCAGAGTACGGTCTTCGGCGAACGCGATCTGCCTTTCGCCAAGGAGCTGTCCGGACGGCTCGGCTTGCCGGTCTCGATCGACACCGACGTCAATCTCGTCGCCCTCGCCGAACATTGGTTCGGCGAGGTGAAAGGCCTCAGCGATTTTCTCGTCGTCAGCATCGAGAACAATCTCGGCCTCGGCATCATGCATAACGGCGAATTGTTCCGCGGCGCCGGCGGCTTGTCGCCCGACTTGGGCGATTTGCTGGTACGTCCGAACGCCGCCGGCGACGGCCGCAATCGCCTCGCCTCGATCGCCTCGGAAAGCGCGATCGTCGCCGAGGCGCTCGAGGCCGTCGATGGCGACCGCGACGGCTTCGCTAAAATCGGCAAGGAGCTTGACCGCGTCATCGAGCTGGCGCAGGAAGGCGACCAGCGCTTCATCGGCATTCTCGCCGCGGCGGGCGACGCGCTCGGCTTCGCCATCGCCAATCTGATCACGCTGTTTGCGCCGCCCAAAGTCATACTCGGCGGCGCGGCGGTCAAAGCCGGGCCGCTCCTGCTCGAGCCTTTGCGCGAAACAGCGGCGGCGCTGATTCCGGCGAGCCTCGCCCATGTCGCCGAAATCGTCGTCCATCAATGGAGCGACGAAATGTGGGCGCGCGGCGCCGCGGCGATGACTCTGCGCGACCTCTACGGCGCGCCCTGGAATACGACCGGCCCGGCGCTGCTGCGTTAAAATTGCAAAGTACAGGAAGGGAGAGGAAAGTGGAACGCGTCGGCATTGGCGTCATCGGCTGCGGCTATATCAGCGCCGCTTATCTCAAAGCCGCGAAGCTCTTCCCCATTCTCGAGGTGCGCGCGCTCGCCGATCTCAATCACGAGGCGGCCGAGGCGCGGGCGCAAGAATTCGGCCTGAAGGCTGTCTCGATCGAGAAGCTGCTCGCTGATCCGAAGATCGAAATCGTCGTCAACCTGACCATCCCGAAGGCGCATGTCGAGGTGAGCCTCAAGGCGATCGAAGCCGGCAAGCATGTTCATTCCGAGAAGCCGCTCGGCGTCGCTCTGGCCGAAGCGAAGAAGCTGATCGAGCTTGCGCAAAAGCGCAAACTGCGCGTCGGCTGCGCCCCCGATACGTTCCTCGGCGGGGCGCACCAGACCTGCCGCAAGCTGATCGACGAAGGCCGGATCGGAACCCCGGTCGCGGGCGCGGCCTTCTTCATGTGCCCAGGCCACGAGCGTTGGCATCCCAATCCCGATTTCTACTACGAGCAAGGCGCCGGGCCGATGCTCGATATGGGACCGTATTATGTCACGGCGCTGGTCGATTTGCTCGGTCCGGTCGCGCGCGTCGCCGGCGTCGCCACCATGCTGCGCAAGGAGCGGGTGATTACGAGCGAGCCGCGACGCGGCGAGACAATCCCGGTCAAAACGCCGACCCATATCGCCGGAACGATGGAGTTCGTCAGCGGCGCAGCGGTCACAATCGCGATGAGCTTCGACGTGCCCAAGCACAAGCATACGCCGCTCGAAATCTACGGTACGAAAGGCTCGCTCATCGTGCCGGACCCGAATTATTTCGACGGCCGGATCGAGATCGCGGCCGCGGGCGAAGAATGGGCGGAGGTTGCGACCGAGCATGGCTACGCCGACGGCAATTATCGCATGATCGGCGCAGCCGACATGGCGCAGGCCATCCGCGCGGGGAGGCCGCATCGCGCCAATGGCGATCTTGCCTATCATGTGCTCGAAGTGATGGAGGCGTTCGAAAAGTCGTCGAATTCCGGCGCTTTCGTCGAGATCGACAGCCGGCCCGAGCGCCCGGCCCCGTTGCCTGTCGGGCTCAAGACCGGCGAACTCGACTGACGCAAAACGCTCATTGCCGTCATTGCGAGGAGCGAAGCGACGAAGCAATCCATTCGTAGAGCTTCGCCCTATAAGTGGATTGCTTCGCTTCGCTCGCAATGACGAAGATACGCATTGAGAAGGAGTACAAAGATGCGCGAAGCTCTCATCGTCTGGGGAGGCTGGAGCGGCCACGAGCCGGAGATCGGCGCCAACATCATCGCCGACATGCTGAAGAAGGAAGGGTTCAAGACCTATATCGAGAACACGACCGAAGCCTTCGCCGATCCAGCCATCGCCGATATGAGCCTGATCGTGCCGATCTACACGATGTCGAAAATCGAGAAGGAGGAGCTCGACAATCTGACCCGTGCGGTCAAGGGCGGCGTCGGGCTCGCCGGCTATCACGGCGGCATGGCCGACGCGTTCCGCGAGGCGGTCGAGTACCAGTTCATGGTCGGAGGCCAATGGGTCGCCCATCCCGGCAACATCATCGACTACCGCGTCGACATCGTGAAGCCGGACGATCCGATCATGCAAGGATTGCCGGCGAGCTTTCCGTACCGATCCGAGCAATATTACATGCATGTCGACCCGTCGAACGAGGTGCTGGCGACGACGACCTTTTCGGGCGAGCACGCCGACTGGATCGAAGGCGTGGTCATGCCGGTCGTCTGGAAGCGTAGGCACGGCAAAGGCCGCGTCTTCTATTGTTCGCTCGGCCATGTGACCAAAGAGTTCGAAGTGCCGGAAATGCGCACGATCATCCAGCGCGGGCTGCTCTGGGCGGCGCGGTAGAGCGGCGGTCAGCCCACCCCATCCGTCATTGCGCGAGGCCTTCGCGGGCGCGTCGCGGCGCATGGGGACGGCTCCGGCTGGTTTGCTCGTCCCCCGACAATGGCCAAAGGGTCGCCCCAGGCCCGCTTCCGCATCAAGCGGGCTGAAACTCCCCCAGTTGCGGACCGTATGACTAATCGGGCCAGCGCGATTTGGAGGCTTCCAGCGTGCGCGCTTGCCCGGTCGGCTCCGCTCTACCGCCTACGGGCGGGGCCGACCTTTGCTTCGACCTATCCAGACCGCCAATCCCCGCCCTAAGCTCACCTGGCCGCGATCGGACCTTTCCGCCGGCTCAAGAGGGGGTGCCTTATGGCTAAGACTGCTGCGCTTCTGGCGGCGACGCTCGCCGCTTTGTGCCTTTGCTCGCCCGCTCACGCCCTTTCAAATCGGGCCTGGGTTTCCGGCCACGGAACCGACACCGGCGGTTGCGGCTCGCCTGCATCGCCGTGCCGCACGTTTCAATACGTTCACGACAACATCATCGCCGCGGGCGGCGAGATTGACGTGCTCGATCCGGCAGGGTACGGGCCGGTAACGATCACGAAAGCGCTCAGCATCGTCAACGACGGCGTCGGCACGGCGGGCGTGCAGGCCGCCTCCGGCAACGCGATCACAATCAACGCTGGATCAGGCGACGCCGTCACCTTACGCGGTCTGAGTGTCGAGGGATTGGGTACCGGGTCTTACGGCGTTCAAGTCCTCGCCGCGGGCCGCGTCGCGATTCTGGGCTGTTCAATCAATGGCTTCTCGACGGCCGGAATTAGCGCCGGGCAACAATCCACCCAGGGAGCGCTGCTGATCGCGGATTCCGTTCTCGCCTCGGTTGGCACCCCCAACATCCTGATTGTCGGGGCTGGAGGCGGGCTGATCTTAGCGAGCGTCAAGAACGTTCGCGTGACAGGAGGCAATACCGGGATTGAAGTGGACGCCGGGACCGCCTCACACTATGTCACAATATCGGATACGATCATTGAGGGAGCGGCAGTGGATGGCGTTTCTAACAACGGCGGCAGGGTTGTCATTGAACGCACAACCATCCTTGGCTCGGGGTTCGCTGGCGTAGCCGAGGCGAGCGACAGCGGTTTCACTATTCTGACGAACTCGACTGTTGTTGGCAGTGGTAACTTCGATCTTGACAGTTTCGGTCTGCTTGAAACCGCGAAGAACAATGTCTTTGGGCCAACCAATGGTCCTATATCGAACTACTCACTGAACTAAGCCTAAGTCGAATCGATCGGTCTTTCTGCCCCAGGATTGGGGTACGAATCGGCTTACGCGCACGAGAGGGCTTGGCTAGCTCGCCGGCCGAGCGCGCAATTCACGCGCCCTTCGCTGCCGGCGTCCGGGTAACCCTCGCAACACACATCGAGGGCGAGCCGCCGGCACAACGCACCGAATACAGTCTTCGTAGCCAAAGCCTGGCCTTCGGCCGGGCGTCAGCCAAGCGACGGGCGCGCGAACCGCGCCCTATGGTTCCTCGCAATGCCGGAGCGCGCTAACTTTGCTTAAGTCGATTTCGTGATAAACCGCGTAAAAGACCTTACGAGGGGCCCTCATGCGTTCTGCCTACGCGGCCGCGGCGCTGGTCGCGGCGCTTTGCCTTTCGGGCTGTGGCGGCGAAGGGCCGCTGGAGAGCGGTCCGGTCAACCCGAGCGTCGCGCGCCAGGTCGCCGCGGTCCATCTTGACCCGGCCGCCGCGACGAAAATGCTGACCGCTTATCGCGCCAGCCGCGGCCTCGGCGCGGTGCGGCTCGATCCGACGCTGACGGCGATGGCGCAGCGCCAAGCCGACGCGATGGTCGCGGCCAATGAGCTTTCGCACGACGTCGCCGGCGGGTTCACGGCGCGCCTTCTCGCTGCGGGTCTGGATACGCCGCGCGCGGCGGAGAATCTCGGCGGCGGCTATTATTCGTTGGACGAAGCGTTCGCCGGCTGGCGCGCGTCCCCGCAACACGACGCCAACCTGCTGATGCCGCAGGCGACGCGCTTCGGCATCGCCATCGCGAAAGACCCGCGCACGCGGCTGCGGGTATACTGGGCGATGGAGCTTGCGGCGGAGCCGGAGAAGAGGCCTATAGGCGCAGAGGCGACGCTGATCTCGACGCTGGGCGGAGCAGTCGTAGCGCATCCGTGAGGCGGTCGCTCCATGCAAACGGCGCCGCGCGCAGGAGTCAAGGCTCGCCCCGCCACAGCGTGACGCTGCACGGATGTACTCTCCGTCCGTTTGGCGAGGGGACCGCGAAGCGGCTTGGTCTTGACGCTGAGCACGGCGATGGCGCGCAGAATATAGCGCGAGAACCGCCGAAAGGAACCCGGAGTAGGACGCGCGTGAACGCCGCGGGTTCGTACTCGCCCCTACCCCGCCGCCCCCGCCTCCGTCACCCGCCTCGCCTTGCGCCCGCCGCCCGCGCCAGCGATGACGACGACGAACAGGAACACGCCGCGGATCACCGATTGCCAATAGGCGCTAAGGCTGATCCAGCCCATGCCGTTCTCGAAATTCAAAATGTTGAAGATCAGCCCGAGCAGCAGCACGCCGGCGAGCGTCGCGCCGACCGAGCCGCGGCCGCCGGAGAGCAGCGTGCCGCCGACGACGACGGCGGCGATCGAGAACAGCTCCCAGCCGACGCCTTCCGTCGGTTGGCCGGCGCCGAATTGGGCGGCGAGAATCACGCCGGCGAGTCCCGCCAAAAGCCCCGACTGCACGTACGTCAAGAATACGACGCTGTCGACCGGCAATCCCATCAGCCGCGCCGCGTCAGGCTCGCCGCCGACCGCCAAGGCGTAGCGTCCGAACGGCGCATAATTGAGCAGAACCGAGCCGGCGACATAGGCCAGGCCGGCGATCCAGGCCGGGATCGGAAAGCCGAGAAAGTCGCCCTGGCCGACCGCTGTGAAAGCCGTGTCGTACGAGACGCCGACAGTCTGATTGTGCGCCGCCAGCAGCGCGCTCCCGCTCGCCATCAGCATGCCCGACAGTGTCGCGATGAACGGCAGGATTTTCAGCCGGGTCACCAACGCGCCGTTGATCGCGCCGATGGCGACGCCGGCGCCGAGCCCGCCGGCGAGGCCTGCGATCAAGCCATAGGGCGAGAGCAGGGCCGAGACGACGCTCGCCAGCGCCGCGACCGCGCCGACCGACAGATCGATGCCGCCGGTCATGATCACGAAGCACATGCCGAGCCCGGTCAGGGCGAACATCGAATTGTACCTCAGCGCTGTGAAAATATTATAGAGGCCGAGGAAATGATCGTAGCGCAGCGCGCCGAACAGAATCAGCGCCGCGAGCGCGACCAAGGCGCGGTTCGCGCTGACGAAGCCGGTCAAGCGGTTGCGCGCCGGCGGCTCGACGACGATCGTCGGCGCCGTGGGCGCGTCCTGGCCGCGCCGCTGCAGGAACACTGCGCCGGCGATGATCGCGCCTTTGACGACGAGCGCCGCCGCGTCGGGCACGCCGTTGGCGAGCAGCGTATAGCGCAGCAACTGGATGATCAGCGCGCCGATCAACGTGCCGACGACATTGGCTTGACCGCCGGTGAGCAGCGTTCCGCCGACCGCGACCGCGGCGATCGCGTCGAGCTCCATGCCGATTCCGACGAGATTGGCGTCGCTCGCCGAATTGATCGCGACGACGACGAGGCCGGCGATTCCGGCGCAGAGCCCGCTGATCGCATAGACGCGGCGCTTGATCCGGTCGACCGGCATGCCGCTGAGCCGCGCCGCGGCCTCGTTGCCGCCGACGGCGAGGATCTGCCGGCCGAACAGGGTACGGCGCAGCATCCAAGCGGCGGCGGCGACAAAGACCAGCATCAGCAGCACCTGGAACGGCGCGCCGAAAATGCGGCCGAGGCCGATGAACTGGAAGGTCGGGTTCTTGAAGACTTGCAGATTGCCGTTGGTCATCACCTGGGCGATGCCGCGGCCGGCGATGAACAAAACCAGCGTGCCGACGATCGGCTGCACGCGAAACCGCGTGATGAACCAGCCGTTGAACAGGCCGAACAGGCCGGCGACCAGGACCGGCGCGACGAAAGCGAGCGCCACGCCCAAAGCTGGATGGGCGACGCCGAAGGCGCTCAGAAAAATGATCGGCGCGAGCGCGCCGGAAATCGCCATCAGCGAACCGACCGAGAGATCGATGCCGCCGGTGGCGATCACCAGGGTCATGCCGACCGCGACGATGACAATGGTCGCGACCTGCGTCAGGTTGACGTTCAGCGTCTGCCACGAGACGAAATGCGGCGTGAAGACGAGGTTGAAAAGGAGCAGAAGCAGCAACCCGCCGGCCGCGCCGTAACGCCGCGCCAGGACGGCGAAATCGACGCGCGGGCTGGTCGAAGGCGAGAGCGAGACGCTAGTCAAGGCTCTTCTCGGCGATGACGCCGCCCTTCTCGTCGCCGTGAGCCATCACGGCCATGATCGCCGCCTCGCTGATCGCTTCGCCGTGAAACTCAGCCGCGGTCTCGCCTTCGCGCAGCACGAAGACGCGATCGGCGCCTTCGACGACCTCTTCGAGTTCGGAGGAGATCATCAGCACGCCAAGCCCTTCGGCGGCCAGTTCGTCGATCAAGGATTGGATCTCGCCCTTGGCGCCGACATCGATGCCGCGCGTCGGCTCGTCGAGAATCAGCAATTTGGGATTCGTGCAGAGCCAGCGCGCCAGCAGGACCTTCTGCTGATTGCCGCCGGAGAGTTCGCGGATCTTCTGCTCGGCGCTGGCCGCCTTGACGCCGAGCCGAACCATGAACTTCGCGACGATCTCGCGCTGCTTGGCCTCGTCGACAATTCCGGCGCGGGCGAGGCGCGGCAGCAGCGCCAAAGTCAGGTTCTCGCCGACCGACATATTCGGAACAATGCCGTCCTGCTTCCGGTCCTCCGAGCAATAGCCAATGCCCCGTTTGATCGCGTCGACGGGCGCGGCGATCGGCGTCTCTTTTCCGGCGATCTCGATCTTGCCGGCGTCCGGCGGATCGGCGCCGAAAATCGCCCGCGCCACTTCGCTGCGGCCGGAGCCGAGCAGGCCGGCGAGACCGACGATCTCGCCGGAGCGTACGGCGAGCCGCGCATTTCTCACGCGCCGGCCGATCTTGAGATTCTCGGCGCGCAGGATTTCCGCGCCGATTTTCGCGCCGCCGCGGCTGAACGCGGTCGCGCCCTTGGCGCGGACCGCGGCGAGATCGCGGCCGAGCATGGCCGCGACGAGCTGCAGCTTGTCGAGATTGGCGAGACGGTCGACGAGCACGGTGCGGCCGTCGCGCATCACCGTGACCCTCTCGCAGACCTGATAGAGCTCGTCGAGCTTGTGGCTGACGAAGATCACCGACACGCCGTCGCGCTTAAGCCGGCGGATCACGTCGAACAGAACCTCGCATTCGCGTTCGTCGAGCGACGAGGTCGGCTCGTCCATGATGACGAGGCGGGCCGAAAAGGACACGGCGCGGGCGATCGCCACCATCTGCTGGATCGCGGTCGAGAAGCTCATCAACGGCCGTCGCACGTCGATCTCGACCGAGAAGCGGCGCAGGATGTCCTCGGCCTCGGCGTTCATGCGCCGCCAATCGATCAGGCCGAAGCGGCGCGGCTCCTTGCCAAGGCAGATATTCTCAGCCGCCGAGCGATAAGGTACGAGATTGATCTCCTGATAGATCGTGCTGATTCCGCCGCGCTGCGCCTGTTGCGGCGAGGCGAATTCGACGTTCCGGCCGGCGAAGCCGATCGTTCCGGCGTCCTTTGCGTGGACGCCGGTCAGGACTTTGATCAGCGTCGACTTGCCGGCGCCGTTCTGGCCGACCAGCGCCATGGCTTCGCCGCGGGCGACTTCGATCCGGGCGCCGTCCAGCGCCTTTGCGCCGCCGAAAGCCTTTTCGATACCCTCCATCGACAGGATTGGATCGGAGGAGGCGGCGTCCGTCGCCGACATGAAATGAGCGCCCTTGATTCGAAACAAAACTCCCTCGCCCAACCGGGCGAGGGAGGGCCTTGCTCATCAAATCACAATCAGAACGCGCTCGCCAAGACCTCCTTGGCGTTGGTCGAATCGTAGAAATTGTCGTCGTTCTTGATATAGGGCGGAATGCTCTTGCCCGCCGCATAATCCTTCATCGTCGAGAAAGCCTTGGGCCCGAAGCGCGGGTTGCATTCGCAGGTGCAGCCGAGCTTGCCGTCGATGATCGCCTGGACCGCGTCCTTCTCGCCGTCGATCGAGACCACCATGACGTCCTTGCCCGGCTTCTTGCCGGCGGCTTCCAGCGCGGCGATCGCGCCGAGCGCCATCTCGTCGTTGTGGGCGTAGATCGCGGTCGCGTCGGGATGCGCCTGCAGCAAAGTCTCGGCCACCTGCCGGCCCTTGTCGCGGGCGAAATCGCCGCTCTGGCTGGCGAGGATGGTCATGCCAGGCCATTGCTTGATCGCCTCGTCGAAGCCTTTCTTGCGGTCATTGGCGGGCGAGGAGCCGGTCGTGCCTTCGAGCTCGATGATCTTGGCCTTGCCGTCGACGGCCTTGGCGAGCCAGGCGGCGACGCGCTGGCCCTCTTCGACGAAGTTCGAGCCGATGAAGGTGACGTAATCCTCGCCCGGCTTGGCCATGGAATGATCGACGTCGCGATCGATCAGGAAAACCGGGATGCCGGCCTTGGCCGCGGCCTTGATCACCGGCACGAGCGGCTTGTCCTCGCGCGGCGGCAGGAAAATCGCGTCGACCCCTTGCGCGATCATACTATTGACGTCGGAGGCCTGCTTGGCGGCCGACCCGGCCGCGTCGGTATAGACGAGCTGATAGCCAAGCTTCTTGGCTTCGGCCTGCATGCTGGCGGTTTCGGCCAGGCGCCAGGGATTGTTGCTTTCGGTCTGGGCGAAGCCGACCTTGTACGTCGCCTTCTCCTTGAGCGGCGGCGCGGCCCAAGCCGGCGCGAGCGCGAAACCGGCGGCCCCGGCGGCCGACGTGACGAGCAATCTGCGACGCGTGATGATCATCGTGATCCTCCCTTCAAGAAGACTGACGCGGTCTTGTCGCCGCCTCAGACGGCGCTTTCTTCGCGGCCGCTTGCCGCAAATGTTCCATCGCTGCTAATAAGTGTCAACAATAAAGATGCGTTTGGACTAAATGTCTGCGCACGCCGCGATTTATTTCAATGGCTTATGTATGATAATATGCGCATAATGGGTCGAGTGGAGCGACGAGAGGGGCGATGTCCCAACCACCCAACGCCATCGCGGATTTAAGCCGGCCGGCGGGCGCCGAAGCGCCGTCGCGGTCCGAAGCGACGTCCCGTCCGCGCCGGCCGACCATGACCGAAGTCGCGGCCGAAGCCGGCGTCTCGCAGACCACGGTCTCGCTCGTCCTCAACGACGCGCAAGGCGCGAGGCTCTCGAGCGAGACCCGCGAACGGGTCTTCGAAGCGGCGCGGCGCCTCGGCTATCGTTTGGCGAAGCGCAGCGCGCCGGCGCAAGCCGGCGCGACGGCGATCGGCTTCGTCGTCAACGAAATATCGACCGATCCTTGGGCCGCGATCGCGATGGACGGCGCGCGCGACAAGGCGTGGGAGCATGGCCTGACGATCAGCGCCGCGGTGACCCGGGGCGACGCCGAGATGGAGCAGGCCGTGCTCGCCCAGATCGCGGCGCAGCCGCTGCTCGGCCTCATCTATGGGACGATCCATACGCGGCGGATCACGCCGCCGCCGGCGCTCTATCGCCTGCCGACAATCCTGCTCAACTGCTACGTCGCCGACGGCTCGCTGCCATCCGTCACGCCGAGCGAAGTGGCCGGCGGCCAGACTGCGACCGCCCGTCTTATTCGGGCGGGTCATCGCCGCATCGGCTACATCAACGGCGAGGCGTTGATGGACGCCTGCCGCGATCGATTGAAGGGCTATCGCCGCGCGTTGGCGGCCGCCGACTTGCCGTTTGATCCCGACCTCGTCCGCCCGGGCAACTGGGAGCCTTCTGCTGGCTACGATCAGACGCTGGCGCTCATGCGGCTCGCCGATCCGCCGACGGCGATTTTCTGCGCCAACGACCTGATGGCGGTCGGCTGCATCGAGGCGCTCAAGGAGATCGGGCGCCGCGTGCCCGAAGACGTCGCGGTGATCGGCTACGACGATCGCGAGATCGCGCAATTCACTCATCCGCCGCTGACGACGGTTCTCTTGCCGCATTTCGAAATGGGCGCCGAGGCCGCGGCCTATTTGATCGATCATGCGCGGCGGGCGCCGCCGCGCCCGCCGCAAATCAAGATCGAGTGCCCGCTGATCGAGCGCAAATCGGTCGCGCCGACGCCGCCGGACGGCGAGGCTTCCGCTTCGCCGAGCTCCAAGGCGCGCAAAGCGAAATAAGCCGACGACGGTCGAGCGCGCTTGCCGCCGGGCGTACTGTCAGCGCAAAAAGGCGGGCGAGCCGATATGCGCGAAAACGCCGGCATAGGGCTTCGCCAGCGGCGCGGCGTAGGCGCCGAGCTTGGACGTACGAAGGCCTAGCGCGACGAGGGACTCGGCGAGCTTCACCGAAGCGACGACGCCGTCGATCACCGGCATGTCGTGCTCGCCGGCGAGCGACGAAGCGAGGTCCGTCATGCCGGCGCAGCCGAGCACGATCGCCTCGGCGCCGTCCTCGCGCTTGGCGCGGCGAATTTCATCCGACAGTTTTCCGCGCGCGCCGGACGCCTCGTCCTCCAGCGCGAGCACCGGAACCTCGCAGGCGCGAACCCGCGCGCAGCGCCGGTCGAGCCCGTATTTCATCAAGTTGGTCTCGATCGGCGCGATCGAGCGCGACAGCGTCGTCACCACCGAGAAGCGATGCGCGACCAGCGAAGCGAGATGAAACGCCGCTTCGCCGACGCCGATCACCGGACCTGTCGCCCGGCAGCGCGCCGCCTCGAGCCCGGTGTCGTCGAAACAGGCGATGATCGAAGCCGCCGCGCCCGCGGCTTCGCCTTTGACGACCTCCTCGATCATCCCGGGCGTGGCGAAAGCTTCGTCGAAATAGCCCTCGATCGACACCGGTCCGCTCGCCGGATTGGCGGCGAGAATCTCGACGCCCGGCGCCGCGGCGGCGCGGGCGGCCGCGGCGAGGCGCTTCGTCATGCTCGCGCTGGTGTTGGGATTGACGATGCAGATTTTCATGCTCGGCGGCGTCAGGCGTGGCCAGCGTCGGAGCCGTGCCGCGCTTGGCGGGCGCGGACGAACGCGATCGCCAGCAGCGCGACCGCGATCACGGCGAAGGAGACGCCGGTCGTCGCCGTGCCCAGGGCGTAAATCTCGGGCGTGGTCACTGTCGTGGTCAGCGCCTGCAGCTCCATTGGCAGGGTATTGTGCTCGCCCATCGCCTGGCTCGAACGCGCGATCTCGTCCCAGGACAGGGTGAACCCGAAGAGGCCGACGCCGATCACCGACGGCAGGATGATCGGCAGGACGACGTGGCGAAGCGTCTGCCAAGGGGTGGCGCCGAGGTCGCGCGCCGCCTCCTCGTAGCGATGGTCGAAGCGGTTGAAGATCGCGAACATCACCAGCAAGCCGAACGGCAGCGTCCAGGTCAGATGCGCGCCGAGCCCGGAGGTGAACGTGTCCATGGTCGTCTTCAAATCGTCGGAGATCCAGGCCGGACCATGCGCCTTGAGGAAATCGTCGAGCAGTCGAAACTCGAGCGCGATGCCCAGCGAGGTGACGATCGAGGGCACGATCAGGCTCGCCACTGCGACATAGAAGAGAAGATTGGAGCCGACGAAGCGCTTGCGAAAGGCCAGCCCGGCGCTGAGCGACAGAAGAACGGTGAGAATCATCACCACGACGCCGAGTTCGAGCGAGCGCTTGAACGCGTCGCTGATGTCGATGAGGCCGCCGCCGCGCAGCAGGCGCTCGAACCAGTGCAGCGAAACGCCGTTCAAGGGAAAGGTCAGGCCGCCGGTCGGGCCTTGGAAGGACAGGATGAAAATGACGATCATCGGCCCGTAGAGAAACAGCACGAAGACCGCAAAGAACGCGGCGAGCCAATAGAACGCCGGAGAGCGGCCCTCGCCCATCCTCAAAGCTCCTTGCGCACGTCGACAATGCGATTGAGGCCGACGATGATCAGCAGCGTGACGCCGAGCAGGATCACGGCGTTGGCCGCGGCCGGCGGGAATTGCAGCGCGTTGAGGCGCGTCTCGACGACCTTGCCGGCGGAGGCGATCTGCTCGCCGCCCATGACGTCGAAAGTGACGAAATCGCCCATCACGATCGTGACGACGAAGATCGAGCCGATGACGACGCCCGGCTTGCACAGCGGGATAATGAGATTCCACAAAGTCTGCCAGCCGGACGCGCCCGCGTCATAGGCGGCCTCGACGAGACGGCGGTCGATCCGCATCATCGAGTTGAAGATCGGCACGACCATGAAGAAGGTGAACAGGTGCACGAAAGCGAGCGTCACCGAGAAGGGGGAATAGAGAAGCCATTCGAGCGGCGCGTTGACGATATGCGCTTTTTCCAGCGCGAGATTGACGAGGCCGTTGCGGCCGAGCAGCGGGATCCACGATATCATGCGGATGACGTTGGAGGTCCAGAACGGAATGGTGCAGACGAGGAAGAGCACCATTTGCGTCGTCACGGTTTTGATATGAAACGCGAGAAAGTAAGCGATCGTGAAACCGACCAGCAGCGTCGCCAGCCAAACGATGAGGCAGAATTTCGCCGTCGAGACGTAGGTCTTCAGGATCGTGCAAAGGTTCGGAAGCTCGGCGAGGCACCCTTCGAACGTCTCGACATAGCTGCGCGTCGTGAAGGACGGCAGCATTTCATAATCGTTGTAGTCCCAGAAGCTGACGATGACGACGAAAGCAAGCGGCAGGACGAAGAAGAACAGGAAGACGAGGCCGAAGGGCAGAGCTTGCAGCCAGCCTGGCGCGCCGGTTTGATCGATTGCGGTCTTGGCGGTCATGAGAAGATCGACTGTCCACGCGCGTCGCGGAGGCGGCGGGCCCTGCCCGGCTGCCGATCCGGCGGGCTTCGCCGGTCGCCTTCTCCCCGCCAAGCGGGGAGAAGGGAATGGCTGTTTCAGGCCGCGATGAACTCATTCCATTTGCGGACCATGTAGTCGTTTTCGTCCATGACCGCGTTCCAGCAGGCGACATTGCCCATGCGGTCGTCGTACGAACCGCCGTCGCGCGTCGCGCCGGCTTTCTCGAGCAGGGAGCCGTCAGGCGCGTGGATGTCCTTTTCGGCCGGTTTGCCTTCCATCCAGTAGGCCCATTCATAGGGCTCCATATATTTCTTGGCCGTCGACAGCACCGCCGAGTAATAGCCTTGGCGGTTGAGATAGGCGCCGGCCCAGCCGCTTAGGAACCAGTTGACGAATTCATAGACCCATTCCGCTTGCTTGGCCGAGACGCCCTTGGACATGCAGAAGCCGGACGCCCAGGAGCGATAGCCTTCCTTGAGCGGCTGGAAGACGCAAGGGATGCCCTTGGTGCGAACCGCGGTGACGGCCGGCGACCACATCGATTGGATCACCGTCTCGCCCGCCGCCATCAGGTTCACGCTCTCGTTGAAGTCCTTCCAGAAGGCGCGGAACTGCCCGGCCTTCTTGGCTTCGGTCAACACGCCGATCGTCATATCGATCTCGGCCTTCGTCATGTTGCCCTTGTCGGGATATTTGTACTTGCCGGTAGACTCGACCACCATCGCGGCGTCCATGATGCCGATCGACGGGATGTTGAGGATGGCCGCCTTTCCCTTGAATTCCGGATTGAGCAGTTCGGACCAATGCTCGATCGGCCGCTTGATGAGATCGGGACGGATGCCGAGCGTGTCGGCGTTGTAGGTCGTCGGAATCAGCGTGACCCATTCGGTCGGCGTCTTCGAGAACTTCGTCGAATGCTCGCCCTCCAGGAACATCACCTTTTTGGGCGCGGTGCCCTGATCGCCGATCACCTTTCCGTTCGGCAGTTGGCCCTTCGTGAAGACGGGCGTGATATTGTCGAACTCCTTGATCTTCTTGGCGTCCAGCGCCCGAATATTGCCTGACGGAACCAGCTTCTTCAGGCTGAAATATTCGGTGTCGAGAATGTCGAACGAGTTCGGCTGGGTGATGACGCGCTTGGTGACGTCGTCGGTCGTCGCGACGATGTTCTGAATGGTGATGCCGGTTTCCTCTTTCACCTTCTTGGTGATGTCGTCGGACTGGTTCACCGCGGTGCCGAGATAGCGCAGCACCTTCTCCTCCTGCGCCCAAACGGCGGGAAAGCCGGTGATCGCGCCCGAACCCGCGGCGGCGCCGGCAAGCGCGCCGGCGCCTTTCAATACGGCGCGACGGGATACGGCCGCCGGCTTCTTTCCTTGCTTCATCGACATCGCTCTCTCCTCATATTGCCCGACCCCCTCACGACGCCGGGGCAAGCGCATGAATGTCCTGATCCGCCCAGAGGACCGAGACATTGTCGCCGACATTCAAAGGCTGGGCGGCGAAAACCTCGTCGCTGACCAGCGCGGTCAGATCCGAATTCGCGGGATGATCGAGCGCCACCTGATAGTGAGCGCCCTGGTACTCGATCGCGCGCACCGAGGCCGTGAGCCGCGCCTCGTTGGCGCCGACGCCGTTGCGGCGGAGCGAAACGCGGTCGGCGCGGACAGCCACGGGGCCCGACGGCGTCGCGATCACGTTGTGCCCGCCGAGAAAGCGGGCGATGAACTCCGTTGCCGGCCTTTCGAACACGTCGCGCGGCGCTGCGGCTTGCTCGATCCGTCCCTTGTTCATCACCACGACGAGGTCGGCGAGGGCCAGGGCCTCGTCCTGACCGTGAGTGACGTGGACGAACGGAATGCCGAGCTGTTTCTGCAACCGGCGCAACTCGGCCCGCATCTTGACTCGCAAGAATGGATCGAGCGCGGAAAGCGGCTCATCGAGCAGCAGGATCTGCGGATCGGTGATCAGCGCGCGAGCCAAGGCGACGCGCTGCTGCTGGCCGCCGGACAATTGCGCCGGCACGCGCTGCGCATATTGCGCCATGTCGACGCGCTCGAGGAGCTCCATCGCCTTGGCGCGCCGCTTCGTCTTTTCGACGCCCCTCATCTTGAGCGAAAACGCGACATTGTCGAGGCAGGAGAGATGCGGAAACAGCGCATAGCTCTGGAACATCATCGCCGTGCCGCGCTTGGCCGGGGGCAGGTCGGTGACGTTCGTCGCGCCGATCAGGACGTCGCCGATTGTCACGCTTTCATGGCCGGCGATCATCCGCAAAGTCGATGTCTTGCCGCAGCCCGACGGGCCGAGCAGGCAACAATAGCAGCCGGCCGGCACTTTCAGATCGATCGCGTCGACCGCGACCGTCGCGCCATAGCGCTTGGTGACGTGGACGAGCTCCAGATTGGTCGGCTGCGGCATAGACTCTTGGATGGCCGATGGTCAGTCGCCGAACGGTCAGCAAGGCGCGTGCCAGCCGAAGCGCGTCTCGCCGGCCGCGCCAAAACATTGTACTTTTCGCAGGAATTGACGGATGGCGCCCATCGCCGCGAGGGGCGCTGTGACCCGCCGCTTCTATTATGGGCGCCGTTGTTCACAATTTCGGCAGGATTGTATACAAATTGGCGTGGCGCCGCCGCCTTGCCGCTGCCATGATGACGACAAAGACGAAGAACCAGGGCGCGCGCCGGCCCATGTCGCCTCCGACGGCCTCGCAGAAGCCGAAATCGCCAAAGACGTCAGGCCGCGCCGCTGCGCCGGGCTCGCGCGTTCAGAGCATCTATCAGAGCGTGCTCGAGGCGGTGGTCGAGCACCGCCTGCCGCCCGGCGCGAAGCTGACCGAGGAGCAGCTCGGCGCCGTGTTCGGCGTCAGCCGGACGATCGTACGCAGCGCGCTGCAGGCGCTGGCGCATGATCACATCGTGACGCTCGCGCCGCATCGCGGCGCTTTCGTCTCGGCCCCGACCATCCAGGACGCGCATGATCTTTTCGGCGCGCGCAAGCTCGTCGAAGCAGCGATCGCGCGCGAGGTCGCGCGGCGCGTCGGCGCGGAGCAAATCGCCTCTTTGCGCGCTTTACTCGCCGAAGAGCACGCGGCGTTTCATCGCGGCGACCGCCGCACGGCGATCCGCCTGTCGGGCGCTTTTCATGTCGCAGTCGCCGCTACCTGCGGCGAAGGCGTGCTGACGACGTTTCTCCGCGGGCTGATTTCGCGTTCGTCGCTGGTCATCGCGCTCTATGGCCGCAGCCAAGCTTCGGCTTGCGGCCATGACGAACACGTCGCTTTCTTAAGCGCGCTCGAAGCGCGCGACGGCGAGCGCGCCGCCGCGCTGATGGGCGAGCATCTCGATCATATATTCGGCGATCTCGACCTGAGCCCGCGCGACGAGGCGCCGATCGATGTGGGAGCGGTGCTGCGGGCGCAATTGGCGGCGGCGTAGGAACGGGCCGGTCGTCCCGAGGCGCGAAACGAGGAAGCAATCCGTTCGTGGGACGCAGCGCCCATGGATGGATGCTTCGCCCGCCATGACGATCGCGTCAGCGCGCGGGCTTCGTCCACTTCCCGTTCGCCTTCGACGACTTCACCGCCGCCTCGATGAAAGCAAGACCTTTGACGCCGTCGTCGATCGTCGGGAAATGGGACGCCTTGTCCGGCTTCTTGCCATTTTGCGCCGCGCGGATAGCCGACGCCACTTCGCTATAGATATTGGCGAAGCCTTCGAGATAGCCTTCCGGATGGCCGGGCGGAACGCGGGTGACGCGCGCCGCGGACGCGCCGGAATCCGGCCCGCCGCGCGTGACGATCCGCGTCGACTTGCCGAACGGCGACCACAGCATGTGATTGGGCTCGGCCTGGACCCAATGCAGGCCGCCTTTCGTACCATAGACGCGAAGGCGCAGGCCGTTCTCGTTGCCGGGCGCGACCTGGCTCGCCCAGAGCGAGCCGCGCGCGCCGTTCTCATAGCGCAGCAAAATCTGGACGTTGTCGTCAAGCTGGCGGCCGGGCCCGAAGGAGGTCAAATCCGCGGAAAGCTCGGTGAGTTCGAGGCCCACGACGTAGTCGGCGAGATTATAAGCATGCGTGCCGATATCGCCCAGCGCGCCGCCTGCGCCGGAGCGAGCGGGGTCGACGCGCCATTCCGCCTGTTTGTTGCCGGTCTTTTCGGTCGACTCGGTCAACCAGTCTTGCGGGTACTCGACCTGAACGAGCCGGATCTCGCCCAGCTCCCCGCCCTGCGCCATCTCTCGCATGCGGCGCACCAGCGGGTAGCCGGTGTAATTATGGGTCAGCGCGAAGACGAGGCCGGCCTTCTCCACCGCGGCTTTCATCTTCTTGGCCTCGGCGAGCGAGGTCGTCAGCGGCTTGTCGCAGATCACGTGGACGCCCGCCTTCAAGAAGGCGTAAGTCGGCGCGGCGTGCATGTGGTTGGGCGTGACGATCGCGACCGCCTCGATTCCGTCGGGGCGCTTGGCCTCCGCTTTGGCCATCGTCTCGAAATCGTCATAGATGCGGTCGTCGGCGAGGCCGAGCGCCTTGCCCGAGCGCCGCGACTTTTCCGGCGTCGACGACAGGGCGCCGGCGACCAGCTCGTAGTGATCGTCGATGCGCGAGGCGATGCGATGGACCGCGCCGATAAACGCGCCCTCGCCGCCGCCGACCATGCCCAGCCTGATCCGACCGCCTTTTTTGGCGTCGCTGCGTCCCTCGATGGCCATCGTTCTATCTCCCCGTGACGCCCATTCATTGCGAGGGCGGTTGACCGCTCTCGAACAACCTCAGTGTCATTCCCGCGAAAGCGGGAATCCAGAGAAAAGCCGCCTGAAGGCGGTGTCGCCTAGATTCCCGCTTTCGCGGGAATGACAGCGCTAGCGCAACCCCAAAGCGCGCTTGATCTGCTTCTTGTCGACCGCCGCGCCGGCGAAATCGTCGAAGGCTTTCTCGGTCACGCGGATCATGTGACGCTTGATGAATTCGGCTCCTTCGCGCGCGCCGTCCTCCGGCGCCTTGAGGCAGCATTCCCATTCCAGCACAGCCCATGAATCATAATCGTACTGCGCGAGCTTCGAGAAGATCGCCGAAAAATTCACCTGGCCGTCGCCGAGCGAGCGGAAGCGCCCGGCCCGCTCGACCCAGGAGGCGTAGCCCGAATAGACGCCCTGCCGGCCGGTCGGATTGAACTCGGCGTCCTTGACGTGAAACGCCTTGATGCGGTCATGATAGATATCGATGAAATCGAGATAGTCGAGCTGCTGCAGCAGGAAATGCGAGGGATCGTAATTGATGCAGCAGCGTTTGTGTCCCTTCAGCGCGTCGAGGAAGCGATCGAAGGTCGCGCCGTCGAAAACGTCCTCGCCCGGATGGATCTCATAGCAGACGTCGACGCCCGCTTCGTCATAAGCATTGAGAATCGGCCGCCAGCGCTTCGCCAGCTCTTCGAAGGCGGTCTCGATGAGGCCAGGCGGCCGCTGCGGCCAGGGATAGAGGAACGGCCAGGCCAGCGCGCCCGAGAAAGTGACGCTCGCCTTCAGACCGAGGCGCTGCGACGCCTTCGCGGCGCGCATCACCTGTTCGACCGCCCAATGCTGGCGCTCGCGCGGCCGGCCATGCGTTTCCGGCGGCGCGAACGCGTCGAACGCTTCGTCGAACGCCGGATTGACCGCCACGAGTTGGCCCTGCAGATGGGTCGACAATTCCGTGATGGCGAGACCATGCGACTTGGCGACGCCCGCGATCTCGTCGCAATAGGTCTGCGACTCGGCCGCCTTGGCGAGATCAAAGAGTCGCGCGTCCCAGGTCGGGATTTGCACGCCCTTATAGCCGAGCGAAGCAGCCCATTTGCAGATCGAGTCGAATGAATTGAACGGCGGCGCGTCGCCCGCGAATTGCGCCAGGAATATCGCAGGACCTTTGAGATTCGCCGCCATGCGCCCCTCCCGCCTTTATGCATTTCCGGCAGTATAACAGCGCTGGCCCCGCCGCTCGTCAAGCCGTCCGAACAGTCGCGATTTTTTGCTTCGCAGCGCCCCCTCCCGTACCCTCCCCCGCTTCGCGGGAGAGGGGGCGGCAAGCGTCGCGCTTCAATTCTCTCAGCCGCGCTTTGCGCAGGCGTGATCCTCGATGCCTGGGACCCCCTCTCCCGCGAAGCGGGGGAGGGTACGGGAGGGGCCCGGCGCTTTAGAGCGCGCGGCGGCTCACGCCGCCGCGGTGACGATCACATTCCACGAGCCAGGCGGGAGCTTGGCCTTGATCGTATGGCCGTCGATCCTGATCGACTTGATCGGTTGCGGCGCGATGTTGTTCGGCTCGTCCTTGGTGTTCACCGCCTTGAAGTTCGGATTTGAAACTTGCTGGGCCGTCACGATCCGCCGGTCCTGACCGAAGCCGCGCAGAACGACGTCGAGATCCATCTCCTCGCGCAAATGCCGGTTCAGGGCGAAGACGACGACCTGGCCTGTCGCCTCGTCCTCGGTGACGCTGGCGTGGAGATAAGGCATTTCGGGCGCCGCCTTGCCGGCATAGGTCGGCGAGCTCGCCAGCGTGCGCAAGACGCGGCCATGGGCGTAGCGGCTGGTCAGCGCGAAAGGATGAAAGATCGTCTGCCGCCAGGCCGGGCCTCCGGGCTCGGTCATGATCGGGCCGATAATGTTGACGAGCTGAGCGATGCAGGCCGTCTTCACCCGGTCGGAATTGTTGAGCAAAGTGATCAACGCTCCGCCGATCAGCAGCGCGTCTTCGGCGTTGTACACCTCTTCGATCAGATGCGGGTGCTCCGGCCAACCAGGCTTGCGCAGATCGGAATGCGAGCGCGCTTTGTACCAGACGTTCCACTCGTCGAGCGACAGCATGATGCGTTTGGGCGAGCGGCGCGTCGCCGCGACCGCGTCGGCGATGGCGACCACTTCCTTGATGAAATAGTCGAGCAGCTCGATATTGCCGAGGAACTCCTCGGTCGAGTCATGGGGATTCTGGAAATAGGTGTGCAGCGAGATGAAATCGACATAGTCGAAACAATGGTCGAGCACCTCGTATTCCCAGCGCGCGTAAGTCGCCATGTCGCGGTTGGACGAGCCGCAGGCGGCGAGCTCGATCGACGGGTCGACCCAGCGCATGACTTTCGCCGTCTCGAGCGCGAGCCGGCCATATTCGCGCGCGGTCTTGGCGCCGATCTGCCACGGGCCGTCCATCTCGTTGCCGAGGCACCAGAACTTGACGTCGTGCGGCTTGTCATAGCCGTGCTTGCGGCGCAGCTCCGAAAGCTGGCTGCCGGAGGGATGATTGCAATATTCGACAAAGCGCCGCGCCTCGTCCGGCCCGCGCGTGCCGAGATTGACGCCGAACATCGGCTCGATGTCGATCTTGCGGCACCAATCGATGAATTCGTTCGTGCCGAAGGCGTTGGTCTCGGTCGAGAACCAGGCGAGATCGAGCCGCCGCGGTCGCTCCGCGACGGGGCCGACGCCATCCTCCCAATTGTAGCCGGAGAGGAAATTGCCGCCCGGATAGCGCACGATCGTCACGCCCAGCTCCTTGGTCAGATCGGCGACGTCCTGACGAAAGCCCTTCTCGTCCGCAGTCGGATGGCCCGGCTCGTAAATGCCGGTATAGACGCAGCGGCCCATATGTTCGACGAACGTACCGAACAGCCGCCGATCAATGTCGGAAATGGCGAAGTCGCGATCGACGATCAATTTCGCTTGGGGCATAGTTTTCCTTTTTCTATCCTTTGATGCCCGCCGACAGCATCACGGCCTCGGTGACTCGGCGCTGGAAAATCAGGTAGGCGGCGGCGACCGGCAGGGCCGCGAGGACGGCGCCGGCGAGGTTGCGGGCATATTGCACGCCGAACGCCTCATGCACCTGGACGATGCCGACCGGCACGGTCATCGATGTGTCGGACGTCGCGACGAGGAACGGCCAGAGGAAATTGTTCCAGGTGAGGATGAACGTATAGATGGCCAAGGCCGCGGTGACGCCCCATGTCATGGGAACGAAAATCCTCAGAAAAATATTGAACTCGCCGGCCCCGTCGACGACGGCGGCCTCGCGAAACTCCTTCGGGATCGCGTCGAAGAACTGCTTGTACACCATCACGGCGATCGGGGAGATCAGTTGAGGCAGGATGATGCCGCCCCATCGATTGATCAGGCCGAAATCGTTCATCAGGACGAAATGCGAGACGATCAGCGCCGGAATCGGCACCATGAAGCTCGCGACGATGATCCCATAGAGCAATCGTCGGCCCGGAAAGTTGAGTTGCGAGATTGCATAAGCGCAGCCGGCGCTCAACAGGATGACCAGGAAAGTGACAGTCCCGGCGGTGACGAGGGAGTTGACGTACCATTGCCCGATGATCGTATGGTCGAGTACGAAAATGTAGCCGGCCAAGGTCGGATTCTCGGGCAGCAAGTGAACGCCGGGCGCGACGACCTCGTATTCCGGCTTGAGAGTGGTGACGACCGTCCAATAGAGCGGAAACACCC
>JAJPHH010000055.1 GCA_021325385.1 Alphaproteobacteria bacterium | reverse complement strand
GCGTCGGCGATCAATTCGCGCGACGGCAGCGAATAGAGCATGCCGTCATGGCCCATGGCGATGCCGTCGTCGACGGCGATCGTGTTGAACTCCTTGGCGACGCCGCCGGCGGCCTCGACCTCGCGGGCGACCAGCTGGCCGAGATCCTTGAGGTGCACGTGGCCGGGCACGAACTGGGTGAAAGAATTGGCGATGGCGATGATCGGCTTGCCGAAATCGGCGTCCTTCATGCCCGTCGCGCGCCAAAGGCCGCGCGCGCCCGCCATGTTGCGGCCGTGGGTGGAAGTGCGCGAGCGATAGGCGGGCATGGGCGTTGACCTGATGATAGGAGCTCTGCGGCGGCGTTAGCGCCGGAAAGGTTGCTTGTCGCAAAAACCGGCCGCCGCCGCAATCGCGCGGGCCGCTCTGCTTGATTTGGCCCGCGCGTCATGGGCGGCCGAGGCGGGTCAGTCGGTGCGTGTTTGGGAAATTTGCTCCTTCCTTTTCCTTCCCTTCGGCTTCCCTTCGGCTTCCCTTCTCTTCCTTTTTGCGCCGTTTTGCACGCGGCCAGCACGCTTCCATCCCGGCTAAGTATTTGATTTCCCTAGGCGGAAAACGGATTTCTGCGGTCTCCGGGAATTTCGAAGCGCCGGCGCTCTACTTCGACCCCGCTTTGCCTCTGCGCCGCTCGTTTCTTTTTACGAGAGCCCCTGAGCATAGCACATATTCTGAAATACAGAAAGAAAAAAGTGACCTCACCGGCTCCCGCGTCACGCCGTCGCCTCTGCCGGCAGCCTCCCGGGGATGTGATGTGCGCTCCCAGAAGCGCCGATGCTCCGCCCGGAGCCCCGGCGCCATTCCCGTTTGCACCGGACTATCCGGAGAACAAAAGTACGGAAGGGATGGACGAGCGTTTTCGCGCAGTCCCACCACCGCTTGTCACCGCCGCACTTGTCCAAGCCATCCACGCGGCGCGGCCCGGGCGGCGCCTCCGAAACCTCGCGAGCTGTTGACCGAAGGCGCGCGAGACTCGGTCGTAAGAAAGCGACCTCAAAGGAGAAAACATGACGCGAACCGTTCGCCACGCCGCGACCCAGCGGGCCCTTCTCGCGGCGCTTGCCTTGCTCGCCGTCGCGCCAGCCGCCGCCGCGGAGAACGGTCCGGCCTATGGGCCGGAATTGCAGGGCTTCGACTATCCCTGGCCTGTCGCGCATTACGCTTTCGCCTCGCAGGGCGAAAAGCTCGACATGGCCTATATGGACATCAAGCCCGACAAGCCGAACGGCCGCGTCGCCGTGCTGCTCCACGGCAAGAATTTCTGCGCCGCGACCTGGCGCGATGCAATCCCCGCCTTACGCGACGCGGGCTATCGCGTCGTCGCGCCCGACCAGGTCGGCTTCTGCAAGTCGAGCAAACCGCAGAGCTACCAATTCAGCTTCCAGCAGCTCGCCGCCAACACGCACGCGCTATTGGCCTCGCTGGGGATCGAACGCGCCACGATCATCGGCCATTCGACCGGCGGCATGCTCGCCATCCGCTATGGGCTGATATACCCGGACGCCGTCGATCAGCTCGTCCTCGTCGATCCGATCGGGCTCGAAGACTGGCAGGCCAAGGGCGCGCCTTGGCTTAGCGTCGATCAATGGCGCGAGCGCGAATTGAAGACCACGGCCGACAGCATACGCGCTTACGAGCGGACGACGTACTATGCCGGCGAATGGAAGCCGGCCTACGAGGTCTGGGTGCAGATGCTGGCCGGCCTCTATCGCGGCGGCGGCCGCGAGCAGGCCGCGGCCGTCGCCGCCCGGCTCGACGACATGATCTACACTCAGCCGGTCGTTTACGAGCTGGATCGGCTCCCCATGCCTGTCCTGCTCGTCATCGGCGACAGGGATACGACGGCGATCGGCAAGGACCTCGCCAGCCCGGGCGTGCGGGCGACGCTGGGCGATTATCCGGCGCTCGGCAAAGCGGCGGCGGCGCGCATTCCGCGCGCCAAGCTGGTCGAGTTCCCCGATCTCGGCCATGCCCCGCAGATTCAGGCGCCGGAGGCGTTCAACAAGGCGCTGCTCGAGGGACTGGCCGAAGCCGCGCGCCAACCATGACGATGGACACCGCGCCGAAACTGTCCCGTAATAGACGCCCGCCGCGAGTCTGAACCGCTCAGCCTCGCGCGACAGGAGCGCCGCAGACATTTTGAGTCATTTCGCCGCGAGATCGCGGATCGGCTGGGGGATCAAATGAAGTCTCGATCAATTTTCGTTCTTGGCGTTCTCGCATTCGCGTCCGCCGCTTCGGCCAGCGAGACCGCAACGCCCGACAGCGTCGTGCGCGACATCTATGTCGCTGACGCGCCGTCGATCAAGGGAACCGGGCAAGGGATCATGGGCGACAAAGCGGCCCGCGCGCGATTCTTCTCGGCCGGGCTGCTGCGCCTGATCGTCGCCGACGAAAAAGCCGCGGCCAAGCGCAACGAAGCTCCCAATCTCGACGGCGATCCTTTCGCCGACGCGCAAGACCCGACCGTCGACGATCTGAAAATCTCGCTTCTTTCGGCCGACGGGGCCAAAGCGAGCGTGCTCGCCGATTTCGATCGCGGCGGCGGCCAGCGCGAGAAGGCGACCTACTCGCTGGTGCTCGAGCGCGGCAAATGGCGGGTCGACGATATCGCCTATGCGCCGCCCGGCGAGCCGCCGCGCACGCTGCGCGGACAGCTCAGCGGCAAGTAGCGTCGCTTCGCGGCGCGACTCCTGGCGGCGCGAACCGCAGGCCGGCGAGGCGCCACTATCTACTGATTGCTCTGCGGATTGGTGGTCTGCGAATTGCCGGCTCCGCTTGTATTGCCGTTCACGCCGTTGTTGGAGTTCGTCCCGTTCGAGCCATTGCCCATCCGCTGCTCGCCCGGCGAGCGCATGCGGCTATAGTGTCGATGATGATGGCGATGATGGTGATGCGAGACGTGCATCCGCGGAGCCGTCGCCGCGGCGTTGTTCTCCGGCTGATTGCCTTCCTGATTGGCTTGCGCGAACGCGGCGGTGGAGAGCGCCAGAGCGCCGGCCATGGCGGCGGCGCGAAAGAGAATCGACATTGGAAAGCTCCCGTTGAAAGGGCGATAGAACGCTGTTGACGCACGCTTGTTCCGCGAAAAAACTGCGGCCAATTTCGGGCCGCCGCGGTCGCGTGAGTTGAGAGGGGCGGCGCAATTCCTTGCCGCGGCCCCTACAGGCTCGCGCCGCAGGTCTAGTGGGACTGCTGCTTGTTCTTGTCGTCCGAGCTCTGCTGTTGCTGCTTCTTGTTCTGATGATGGCCATAGGCGCAGCCGGCGGCGGCGCCCAGGGCGGCGTGATGGCCGGCAAGATGACCTGCCGCCGCGCCCACGGCGGCGCCCGAGAGGCAGCCGGCCGCTTGGGCGCTGCTGACGGAGATCAGCAATCCGAGCGCGCAAGTTCCGGCGAGTAAAAAGCGCATGATAGATCCTTCCGGTGTGCAACGGAGTCCCGGAATAATGCGCAGCGCGCGAGTTCGTTCGCCGTCGGCGGTCGAGGCGGCGTCAAAAGTTCGGACGCGAAAAATCGCCGCAGCGGCCTACGGTCACAAGCTCCAGGCGATCGGATAATTGACGATGGGAATGAACGAGACGCCGACTTTCTCGGCGTCGCCGCGCGCGTCGACGATCATCTCCTTGAGGTTCGCCATTTGCCGGGCGCGTTCGTCGCTCTCCCACAGGCTGACATGAACCATCGATCCCGACCGCGACGCGCCGGCGAAGTAACCGATGAGGCCAGGCAGGCTGCCGATTGCGGGCTTGAGATAGGCGCCTGTGTCGCGCGTCATGCGCTCGACTTCGGCGAAGCGGGCGGGATCGAAGTCGCCGCGCGAAACCCGGACGACCGCGGAAGCGGGAAGCGTAAGAGGCATGGGAGTCTCCTTGAAAAGCGTTCGGAGCGTCAGCAGGAGGCGTTTCGCCGCTGCGCGGTTCCGAGGATAAATCGTCAAGGCCGCCGCGCAACATTGACTAGTCGAGCTTCGCCTCGCCGCCGCCCTGCCAAAGGCGGAGCCTTGACCTCCTTTGCGAGGCGCTCGCGAAACGGCTTAAGCTTTGTTCCGAGCGCGGCGACAGCGTGCAGGGAGCCGCGTTTGGGCTAAGGCGACCACGCTCTCAGCAACGCAAGCATGACGGAGGCCGGGAATGATCGAGGTGAAGCGCCTGGGCGGAGGCGAGCCTCTCGATTTCGAAGTCGTCGTTCGCGAGGGAACGGGCGAGACCCGGCATCTCGTGAGAATGGCGCAAGAGACGCGCGCACGATTGGCCCCTCACGATACGCCGGAGCGCTGCATCGAAGCCGCTTTCCGATTCCTTCTCGATCGCGAGCCGAAAGAATCGATCCTCGCCCGTTTCGACGTGAGCGCCATCTCACGCTATTTTCCGGAGTTCGAGCGAGAATTGCCGCACTATCTCGATCGCACGCGATGATTGAACCACCGCGCTGAGCTACGCGACGCGGCTCGCTGTCGCGTGCGTCGCCTGAAGGGGCGGCGGGATTGTCGAGCCGCCGCCCGAGCCGCACAATCCTGATGGCGACAGAGCGCCTAGTAATTGCTCTGCGGAGCGACGGGCTGCGAATTATCCATTTCGCCGCCCATCGGGCCGCGCCGATACCGGTAATGGTGACGGTAAGAGTACGGAGTCGTGGCTGCGGCCCTCGTCTCAGGCGGGCTCATTTCGGGGGCCTGAGGCACTGTGGCCATGACGTTGTTCAGCGGTTTGTTGCCTTCCTGATTGCCGGCGAAGGCAAGAGTCGAGAGCGTCACGGCGCCCGCGATGAGGATCGAGCGGAACAAGAGGGGCATGGGAACCTCCCGGTAAGATTGATGCCGAGAACGCGACCCGCGCCCATGTGTTCCTCAGGCTCGCCAAAGAGATTTGATCCGACGCGGTCGGAGGGCCGGCGCGCAGGTCGCGCCCGTCGCCAAGCCGTAATTCACTAATATGCGTGCGGAATTTCAACCGAGCGCTTTGCGCCGGCGCTCGGATGCGCCGTCACGTGATCACGCTCGGCGCCGTCCGTCCGGTGCGCTTCTCGATCTCGGCGATCGAGCGGGAGAGCTGAATGAAATCGGCCAGCGCCGCCTGCGCGTCCTGGCCGAGATTGCCGGCCGGCGGCTCGTAACGCTCGATATAGACGCGCAGCGTCGCCCCGACCGTGCCGGTGCCGGACAGGCGGTACACGATCCGCGAGCCGCCCTCGAACATGATCCTGACGCCCTGCTTTTCCGTGTCGGAGCCGTCGACCGGATCGTGATAGGCGAAATCGTCGGCGGCGCTCACTTTATGCGCGCCGAAGGCCGTCCCGGGCAGGGTCGCAAATTGGCTCCGCAGCGCGTCCATCAGCCCGTTCGCGGCGCCGAGGTCCAGTTCCTCGTAATCGTGGCGCGTATAATAGTTGCGGCCGTACGTCGCCCAGTGCTCGCGCGCGAGGTCGGCGACCGAGATGCGGCGCTTGGCGAGGATGTTGAGCCAGAGCAACACCGCCCAGAGCCCGTCCTTCTCGCGCACATGGTTCGAGCCGGTGCCGGAGCTTTCTTCCCCGCACAGCGTCGCAAGGCCCGCGTCGAGCAGGTTGCCGAAGAACTTCCAGCCGGTCGGCGTCTCGTAGCATTTGATCCCGAGATGGGCGGCGACGCGATCGGCGGCGGCGCTGGTCGGCATGGAGCGGGCTATTCCGGCAAGGCCCTTGGCGTAGCCCGGCGCGTGCTTCGCGTTGGCCGCGAGCATGGCGAGCGAATCGGACGGCGTGATGAAGATGCCGCGGCCGAGAATGAGATTGCGGTCGCCGTCGCCGTCCGAGGCGGCGCCGAAATTCGGCGCTTCCGGCGACATCATCAGATCGTAGAGATCCTTCGCGTAGGTGAGGTTCGGATCGGGATGATGGCCGCCGAAATCGGGCAGAGGCGTTCCATTGACGACGGTGCCGCGCGCGGCGCCGAGTTCGTCCTCGAGAATGGCGTGGGCGTAAGGCCCGGTGACGGCGTGCATCGCATCGAAGCGCATCTTGAAGCCGGAGGCGAACAGATCCTCGATCGCCTCGAAATCGAACAGCGTCTTCATCAGCGCCTTGTAATCGGCGACCGGATCGACGATCTCGACGTCCGTATTCTCGACGCGGGTGACGCCGAGGCGATCGAGCTCGACATCCGGCGCGTCCGAAATCTTGTAGCGGGCGATCGCCTTGCTGCGGGCGAAGATCGCGTCAGTGATTTTTTCCGGGGCCGGGCCGCCGGCGCCGATATTGTACTTGACGCCGAAATCGCCGTCGGGGCCGCCGGGATTGTGGCTCGCAGAGAGGATGATCCCGCCAAAGGCCTGGCGGCCGCGAATGATGCAGGAGACGGCCGGGGTCGAGATCAGGCCGCCGCGGCCGACGAGCAGCCGGCCGAAACCGTTGGCGGCGGCGATCTTGATCACCTTCTGGATCGCCTCGCGGTTGTAATAGCGGCCGTCGCCGCCGACGACGAGGGTTTTGCCTTCGTAGCCGTCGAGCGAATCGAAGATCGACTGGATGAAATTCTCGACATAATGCGGCTGTTGGAAATGCGGGACTTTCTTGCGCAGGCCGGACGTGCCCGGCTTCTGATCGTCGAAGGGCTTGGTGTCGATGGTGAGGATCATGCCGCGGCGCTCCCTGCCCTGAACGGGCAGGCGTCGCGCCGGCCCCGG
>JAJPHH010000137.1 GCA_021325385.1 Alphaproteobacteria bacterium | reverse complement strand
TCGTCGAAGTCGCGCCGCAATATGACGCGACGACCAACACCGCCCAATGCGCGGCGCAGATGCTGTTCACGATGTCGGCTTTGATGGTCGAGGCTTTGCGCCGGCGCCGCTGAACGCCAGGATCGCGCCGCCGGCGACCAGACCCCAGAAGGCGCCGCCGACGCCAAGGAAGGATAGGCCGGAAGCGGCGGTCAAGAACGTCGCCAGCGCTGCTTCGCGCGCTTCCGGATCGGCGAGCGCTGCGCCGAGCGAGGAGGCGAAGGCGCCGAGCAGGGCCAGCCCCGCCACCGCTTCGATAAGGATCGGCGCCCCGGCGACCGCTTTCGTCACCGCGCCCGCGAACAGGCCGAAGACGATATAGGCCGCGCCGTTCGCGACCGCCGCGATCCAGCGCTTCGATGCGTCCGGATGGGCGTCGGGCGAAGCGCAGAGCGCCGCGGTGATTGCGGCGAGATTGACGGCATGGCCGCCGAACGGCGCCGAAGCCAAGCTGAACGCGCCGGTGACGGCGATGAGCGGGCTGGGATTGGGCCGATAGCCGGAAGCGGTCAGCACGGCGAGGCCGGGAATGTTTTGCGACGCCATGGTGACGATGAACAGCGGCAGCGCGACGCTGATCATCGCGCTCAGGGAAAAGCTCGGCGTGATCAGCAAGGCGGTCGGCGTGAGATCGCCGACGCCGATCGCCGCGCCGTGATTGCTCCAGACGATGATCGCCGCCGCGAGGATGGCGGCCGCCGGCGTCGCATAGAGGCGCTTGAAGCGGGCGACGACGAGCCAGACGATAATGATCGCCGCCGCCGCGATCGGCGCCTCAGCCATGGCTTTGACCGGCGCAAGGCAGAGCGAGAAGAGAACGCCGGCGAGCAGGGCGTTGGCCAGCGGCGCCGGGATGGCCGCGACGGCGCGGCTCAACGGCTTGAACAGACCGGCGGCGATCAGCAGCGCGGCGACGACGAGAAACGCGCCGATGGCGGCCGGGAAGCCGCCTTGAATCGCGCCGGTCGAGGCGAGCAAGGCCGCCCCTGGCGTCGACCAGGCGACGGAGATCGGCATGCGCGTCGCAAGGCTGAGAACGATCCCGGCGAGACCCATGGCGATCGAGAGCGCCATCAGGCCGGAAGCGGCCTGCGCATCGCTCGCGCCGATCGCGGTCAGGCCTTTGATGACGACAGGGAAAGAGGACGCGAATCCGACGAAGGCGGCGACGAGGCCGGCGATGACGGCGTGGAAGGCGGAGGGCTGGGACATGGAGAGCGTGAATCGAGAGATTACAAAGAATGGGCGGGCAAGCGGAAAGAGTGGTGGTCACGTTCCTAAAGATTTTGTCGCGCAGTTCTTAACCGCACGATACCCCGAGCTGACGACGTGTTCCGGAGAGACTTCGTTCGTTAGACTCAACAACCTCTACTATCAATGATCCCACATCGCGTCGATCTCCTCACGTGTCATCCCCCGCCTGTTGGGACCTCCCTTCGCGCGCAAGTCGCGAGCGATCACAGCGAGGCGCTCCGCGAGCGGCGTTCGCTCCCACTCATGCTCCTGGCGGACCGCCGCCTCCAGGGCGTAGATCGTCGCTTCGGTCATACTCTGGCCGCGCCGGCGACCGAGGCGCTTGGCCAAACGCGCGACGCGAGGGTCGCGGATATTGAGTTGCTTCGGCATGGGGAAGCCTCCTTCCTGCGACTATATAGATGTAAAGAAACACGTCACCACCGAACGATTCTGTTGCGATAGTCGACATAGGCGACCCCGCCCTCCCCGTGCCGTGACGCGATGGCGTCGGCGATTCCGCGCACGCTCGTTTCGACGTCGAGCGGCGCCGAGGGGCCGCCCATGTCGGTGCGCACCCAGCCGGGGGCGACGACGAGGAAGGCTTGCTTAGCCGTGGCGCGGCGCGCCGCGACGCTTTTCATCAGCGTGTTCAGCGCCGCCTTGCTGGCGCGGTAGAGCTCCCAGCCGCCGCCGTCATTGTCGGCGACGCTGCCGAGGCCGGAGGACATGACGGCGGCAACGCCGTCCGAGCAAAGGCGGTCGGCGAAGGTTTCGATCACGCGCATCGGGCTGAGCGCGTTGGTGACCATCACGCGGATGAATTCTTCCGTCGAGACTTCGCCGATCGGCTCGTTGGGATCATTGGTCACGCCGGCGTTGACGAAGAGGAGATCGATGGCGCGGTCGGCGAGGCGGCGGCGCAGGGCTGCGATCTGGTTCTGCTCGGCGATGTCAAGCGTCTCGATGTCGAGGGCGCGGTCGAATTCCGCCTTCGGTTCGCGTATGGCCGGCGATGTGGGATCGCGGACCATCGCGATCACGCGCCAGCCGCGAGCGAGATATTCGCGCGCGAGGCCCAAGCCGAGGCCGCGCGAGGCGCCGATGATGAGGGCAGTTTGCGAAGACGGCATGGGGCTACTTTCACGTTCACTGTCAAAAGGCGACACACGACTCGGCGCCACGCCGGCCGATCGCCGTCAACCCGGCATAGCGCCACGATGGGCGGATAACAAAGTACGTACTCTTTCGAGGCGCTATGGCGGATCCTCCGCTTCGCTCCGGACAGGTGACTGCGATCGGTCGGCGTGGCTTGTTGGCTACCGTGGCCTTTGGTGACAAAGCGGCCAACGGCCACCTTTGTCACCAAAGGTCACGGTAGCAAAAACGCCGTCGCCGAGCGGAGGAGTCAAGGTTCGCGCAGCGAAGCGGAGCGACCGGCGAAGCCGGCTTGACCTTGACGCCGAGCACGACGATGGCATGCACGATAAGCGCGGGAAGCGCCAAAGAAGTCGTGCCAGGATGAGCGTTTTGGAATGTGCGGATTCGTATTTCATACTCCCGCACGCCAAATTTGGAAAATCCTTGGATCGCGCGACAATGACTGCTGATCCAATTTTCACGTTCCCAAAGCTCCTTTCTTATCAACGACGCAGCAAACCGCCGACTAAGCTTTTTCCAAATTTTTCCAAACTTTCTTTGGCCGTTTTGGGCGATTTCAATAGCTTAGCGGCGGAAAAACTTGGAAACGGGTTTTCCAAATCCTTTTCGTCCGTACATTTGCAGGTCAGCGACGCCAACCGTGTTCCGTTGCGTCATGAAAGCTCGTATTATAACCGAAGCGGAGCGCTTCGCGAAGAGATAGTTCGTACTTTTCCTGTAAACTAATGATCTTATGGACTAATCGTGGAAAAGCGAAAAGGTAGTAGCGCACCGGCCCGCTCTAAATCCGACATTCTCCGTTTTCGATTTCTCTGAGGGTCGGCCCCCGAGGCATATCTTTGGGGCGGAGGTCCGGGTGACATCGATAGATGATTTCGAGCACACCGAGGTCAAGTTCGCTGACGGCCGCGCCAAACGCCTCCGCAAAAATACGAAAATGCTCTTTCGTCAACGACGGCCGAAGGGCTTCGCAAGCATCTCCAAGGCCCTTCATCACATTGCCGATCCGTTTGATAAATTCGATCGCGGTGTCTCGTCCGATGGCTGTCGGCTTCCTCAGACATTCGTCGTGTCCTCCACCTCTCGCCCCTCAACACTCGACGAAATTCACCGCCAGCCCGCCCAGCGACGTCTCCTTGTATTTCGACTGCATGTCAGCCCCGGTCTGTCGCATCGTCGCGATCACCGAATCGAGCGACACCTTATGGCTGCCGTCGCCATGCAGCGCCAGCGACGCCGCCGCGATCGCCTTCACCGCGCCGAAAGCGTTGCGCTCGATGCAGGGGATTTGCACTAGGCCGCCGACCGGATCGCAGGTCATGCCGAGATGGTGCTCCATGCCGATCTCGGCGGCGTTTTCGATCTGCGCGTTGCTGCCGCCGAGCGCGGCGCAAAGGCCGGCGGCGGCCATCGAGCAGGCGACGCCGACCTCGCCCTGGCAGCCGACTTCGGCGCCGGAAATCGACGCATTCATCTTGAAGAGGGCGCCGATCGCGGTCGCTGTCAGGATGAAGGCGCGCATGCCGTCCTCCGTCGCGCCGATGCAATGGTCGCGATAGTAGCGCAGCACGGACGGGATCACGCCCGCGGCGCCATTGGTCGGCGCCGTGACGACTCTGCCGCCGGCGGCGTTCTCCTCGTTCACCGCCATGGCGTAGACCGAAACGAAATCCATGATTTCATGCGCGGCGCGGGCGTTGAGCGAGACGTTCGCTTTGAGCCGTTCATAGATCGCCTTGGCCCTGCGCCTCACCTTGAGCCCGCCCGGCAACAAGCCTTCGACGGCAAGACCGCGATCGATGCAGGCGAGCATGGCGGCAATGACGAGATCGACATGGGCGTCGACTTCGGTCAGCGGCCGCAGCGCGGCTTCGTTGGCGCGGACCATCTCGGCGAAGGAAAGACCGCTCTCTCTTCCGCGCGCCATCAGATCGGCGGCGGAACGAAACGGATAAGGGTACGTGGCGCTCGCCGCCGTCTCCGCCTCGGCTTCGTCCTCGCGCAAGATGAAGCCGCCGCCGATCGAGCACCAGGTCTCGTCGAGCAGCGTCGCGCCTTCGGCGTCGGCGGCGACAAGGCGCAGCGTGTTGGGATGGCGCTTCGGCTGCGTGATCGTATCGAAGCGGATCGCCGCCTCGGGATCGAAGGGAATGGCGCGCTTGCCGCCGAGGGGCAGGCTTTTCGCCGCGCGGGTCTCCAGGACGATCCGGTCGGCCGCATCAGGATCGATCGTCGCCGGCTTCTCGCCGGCTAGGCCGAGGATCAGCGCCTTATCGACGGCGTGGCCCTTGCCGGTGAAGGCGAGCGAGCCATAGAGATCGACATGAACGCGCGCCGTCGCGGCGAGCGCGCCCCGCGCCGCCAGGCCTTCGACGAAAGCAGCCGCCGCCTTCATCGGACCGACCGTATGCGACGAGGACGGGCCGATGCCGATCTTGAAGAGTTCGAAGACGCTAATCATCATTCGGCTCCGTCAGTACCCTTTGTCGTCATGGCCGGATTGTCCGGCCATCCACGCGGCGACGCCGCACGTACGATTCGACGTTGGCGTACGGCCTCAGGGGCGTGGGTGGCCGGGACAAGCCCGGCCATGACGGCTCTGTTCCTGATTCTGATCCAGTCAGCACGCCTCCTGATCGGCTGCGGCTTGCGCGAGTATGTCGACGACATAAGCCGAAAAAGAGCGGCCGAACTCCAGCCGGAAACGCTCGACGCCGCGCCGCCACAGCAGGATATCCGCTTTGACCAGCAGCGTACGCGCCGCCATGCCGGCCGGAAAGGCGGAGAGATCGAGATCGAGCGGCACGCCGGCGTTGAGCAGTCGCGCCGCGCCGGCGCCGCTGATCTCGAGCGCCGCCTGGCGATGTGAAATGTCGACGAGACCGTGCGGGACGTCCGCAAGCGCCGCTTGCAGCAAGTCGATCAGCGGCCGAGGCTCCGAATCCTCGGCGATCAACAGCCACTCGTCAGGACTCTGCCAGATCGCAGCACGAGCGTCTTTCTCGACGGCGCGCAGGGGCCGCAGCGGCGGCGCCGGGCCGAATGCGGCGGCGGCTCGCGCCGCGTGCTCGCGGCCGCGTAGGGTCAGCCGCGTCGCCGGTTTGCAGAAAGAAACTTCCGCGCGCGATGCGCGCGGCGGGACGAAGCTCGCCAGAGGCGGACGGCGCAGCGCGTCAGGCGTCAAGCCGCTTGCCCTCCTTGTCGTAGAAGATCGGCTCGACGATTTGCGCCGGCCGGGTTCCGTCCATCGTCGTCACATGGGCGCGCGCGCCCATTATGCTGCGGCCGCCGGCGACGAGCGCCAGAGCGAAACCGCGCTGCAAGGTCGGGCTCCAATAGGACGAGGTGACGTGGCCGAGCGCCGGCGAGCCGATCGCGAGCTTCTCTTCGTGGACGATCTGCGCGCCTTCGTCGAGCTTGATTTCGACATCTTCTGGCAGCAATCCGACAAGCTGCTTGCGCCCGGCGCGGGTCAAGTCCGGCGTCGTGAGCGAGCGCTTGCCGATGAAATCAGGCTTGTTCTTGGCGACCATGCGGCCGAGGCCGAGATCATCCGGCGTCACGGTTCCGTCCGTCTCCTGGCCGACGACGATATAGCCCTTTTCGGCGCGCAGGATGAGCAGCGTGTCGAGGCCGTAGACGACGCAATCGAGCTTGCGTCCTTCGGCCCAGATCGCCTCCCAGACCGCGCGGCCATAATCCGCCGGTACATTGACCTCGAAGCCGAGCTCGCCGGTGAAGCTGACGCGGGCGAGGCGCGTCGGAACGCCGCAGATGCGGCCTTCGCGCATGCTCATATGCGGCATCGCGGCAGGCGAAATGTCGATGCCCTCGATCAGCGGCTGGAGCATTTGGCGCGCCATCGGACCATTGATGGCGATCGTCGCCCATTGCTCGGTGACCGGCGTGAACCAGACATCGAGGTCCGGCCATTCGGTCTGGAGAAAATCCTCCATCTGCGCGACGACGCGGCCGACGCCGACGCTGGTCGTGGTGACATGAAAACGATCAGGCGCAAGCCGCGCGACGACGCCGTCGTCCATGACGAAGCCGGCTTCGGTCAGCATCAGGCCATAGCGGCAGCGGCCGACGGCGAGCTTGTCGAAGGAGTTGACGTAGAGGCGATTGAGGAATTCGACCGCGTCGGGGCCGGTCACTTCGAGTTTGCCGAGAGTCGACGCGTCCATCATGCCGGCGCGCTGACGCGTGCCGAGGCATTCGCGGATATGGGTCTCGCGCAGCGTCTCGCCGGCTCGCCTGAAATAGGACGCGCGCTTCCACAGACCAGCCTCCTCGAAAATCGCGCCATGCTCCTCGGCCCAGTCATGCAGCGGCGTTTTGCGAACCGGATCGAACAGTCCTCGCCGCGACATATGGGCGAAGGTTGCGAAAGTCACCGGCGTGTAGGGCGGACGAAACGTGGTGAGTCCGACTTCCGCGATGGGTTTGGCCAGCGCCTCGGCGGCGATGGCGAGCGCGTTCATGTTCGACGTCTTCCCCTGATCGGTCGCCATGCCGCTCGTCGTATAGCGCTTGACATGTTCTATCGAGCGGAACCCCTCGCGAGTCGCGAGTGAAAGATCGCGGGCGGTGACGTCGTTCTGGAAATCGACGAACGCCTTCGCGTCGTACCCTGAGCCGGGCGGCTGGCCGACAAGACCGCCGCCCGCCTCCGGCGCATCCTCGACCGCAAAGCTCGGCGCGCTCGCGCCGAGCGCGGCGGCGCCCGCCTCGGCGCCGTCCTTGAGCGCGGCGGCCAAGCGGAAAACGCCGCGGCAAGCGCCGGCCGAGCGTTCGTCCTGCGCCGATTCCCCTGGGAGAAAAGCTTGCAGCGCCTCGTCGAAGACGAGCTTGCCGCGCGATTGGGAAAAGAGATGCACGCTCGGCGTCCAACCGCCGCTCATCGCAAGCAGATCGCAGGCGATCGTCTGCTCGCCCCCGCGCGCGGCGACGCGAACCCCGCTCACCTGGAGCTTGCCGCGAGCCCCGCGAATGCGCGCGCCTTGTTCGACTCGCAAGCCCGCCTTGCGCGCCAAATCCGGCCATTCGCCCGTCGTTTCGTCGCGCAAATCCGCGATCATCGCGATGTCGACCCCTGCTTCCGCCAATTCGAGCGCGGCGCGATAAGCCGAATCATGAGCGGTCGCAATCAAAGCGCGCGAGCCCGGCTTGACGCCGTAGCGCTGGAGGTATGTCCGCGCCGCCTCGGCGAGCATGATCCCCGGCCGGTCGTTGTTCGGGAAGACCAGCGGCCGCTCATGCGCGCCTGTCGCGAGCACGACGCGCTTGGCGCGAACCTGCCACAGGCGCTCGCGCGGCAGGCGCGGATCCGGCTCGGCGAGATGATCCGTTAGCCGTTCGAGGCCGCCGAGGAAGTTCTGGGCGTAGTAGCCGAAGATTTGCGCGCGCGGGACGAGCGTCACGTTCGGCCGGGCGCGCAACTCGGCAAGGGTCGCGGCAAGCCATTCGGCGGCGCTCCTGCCGTCGATCCGCGCCCTCGTCTCAGCGAGCAGCGAGCCGCCCATTTCGGCTTGCTCGTCGAAGACGATCACGCGGCCGCCGCCGCGCGCTGCGGCCAGAGCGGCGGCGAGCCCGGCCGGCCCCGCGCCGACGATGGCGACATCGCAATGGGCGTAAAGATTGGCGTAGCGGTCGGCGTCGCGGGCTTTCGGCGCGCGGCCGAGGCCGGCGGCTCTTCGGATCAGCGGCTCATAAAGGCTCCTCCACGCCGCCGTGGGCCGCATGAACGTCTTATAGTAAAAGCCGGCCGGAAAGAGCGGCGACAGCCAGCCATTGATCGCTTGGAAATCGCGGCGCAGCGACGGCCACTTGTTCTGACTGACCGCTTGCAGGCCGCGATAGAGCTCGACCTGAGTCGCGCGCAAATTCGGCGTGAACCGGCTTTCGCGGGCCCCGATTCCGACAAGCGCGTTCGGCTCTTCCGAGCCGGCCGCCAATATCCCGCGCGGCCGGTGGTATTTGAACGAGCGGCCGACCAGTCGCACGCCATTGGCGAGCAGCGCGGAAGCGAGCGTGTCGCCGGCGAGCCCGCGGTAGCGGACATCGTCAAAGGAGAATTCGATCGGCTTGGCGCGATCGACGCGGCCGCCGGAAGCCGTGCGAAAACCGCCGGTCATGGCAGCGTTCCCGCCATCTGCAGCGGCGCTCGCCGACCGCGGCGACAGCGGCTATGCGGCGAGAAAGGGGGCTTTGCTTGCATCCCCCCGCCTCGCTTCCTATTTTGCCTAACGAATTGCCTTTTTCCCGCGGAGTCCGCCTCTTGTTCATCCAGACCGAAGCTACGCCCAATCCGGCGACCTTGAAGTTCCTGCCCGGTCAACCGGTGATGCCCGAAGGCACGTTCGAGGCGCGCGATCCGGCCGAGGCGGAGCGCTCGCCGCTCGCCAAGGCTTTGCTGCAAGTGCCCGGCGTGAGCGGCGTCTTTTTTGCGCCGGATTTCATCTCGGTGACCAAGAGCGAGGGCGAGTGGCAGCACCTCAGGCCCGCGATCCTCGGCGTGATCACGGAATTCTATTTGTCGGGCGAGCCGATCCTCGCGGGCGAACCTGCGCCGATCGACGCCGCGGGCGAATTTTTCGACGAGAAGGATTCCGAGGTCGTCGACACGATTAAAGAGCTGATCGAGACTCGCGTCCGGCCCGCCGTGGCCGGCGACGGCGGCGACATCACCTTCAAGGGCTATCGCGACGGCGTGGTCTATCTCAATATGAAGGGCGCCTGCTCTGGCTGCCCCTCCTCGACCGCGACGCTCAAGCACGGAATCCAGAATCTGTTCCACCATTTCCTGCCTGAAGTGCGCGCCATCGAGCAGGTCTGACCTGTAAAGAGCGCGTCGCGGCGCGCAAGCGATTTTTCCTTTCGCCGCCGCGTCAAAAAAAGATGACGCGTTCAGCCGCCCTCGCCGGCCGCGGCGAGCGCGCCAAGACCTTCCCGGTAAGTCGGATAGTGCGGCTTGAAGCCGAGTTTGCGCTTCAACTTGGCGTTCGAAACGCGCCGGTTGTCGCTATAAAAGCTCCGCGCCATCGGCGTTAAGTCGGCGCTGCCGAAAGGCTCGTCCGGCGGCGCCGGCAGGCCAAGCAGCGCGGCCGCGAAGGCGATCACATCCTGCGGCGGCGCCGGCTCGTCGTCGGCGACGTTCCAAATTTCGCCCGCCCCTCCCGCTTCGATCGCCAGGCCGATCGCCTGAGCGATGTCGGCGACATGGATGCGGTTGAAGACCTGGCCTGGCTTGACGATGCGCCGAGCGCGACCGTCGCGCAGATTGATCAGGGCGTTGCGGCGGGGCCCGTAAATGCCAGCGAGACGGAGGATGTGGACAGGCGCGCCGATCTCGCGCCCGAGCCTCAGCCAGCCCTGCTCGGCGTCGACCCGGGCGCGGTTCCGCGCAGAGCTCGGCCGCGTCGCGCTCGTCTCGTCCACCCACGCTCCGCCGTGATCGCCGTAAACCCCCACGGTCGAGAGGTATACGATCGCGCGCCAGCGCGAGCCGGCGATCATTGCCGCGAAATGCGTGAGAACGGGGTCGCCGCCCTCGCCAGGGGGGATCGAAATCAGCAGCGCGTCACTCTTTGACAGATGCGTTTGGATGGCGGGATCGGCTCGGGCGCCGTCGAAAGCGAGAAGCTCGACGCGATCGTCCTTCTCGGCTTTGCCGGCTTCGCGCGCCGTGCCGACGACCTCGGCGTCGGCGAGGCCGGCGACGAAATGGCGGGCGCTGTAGCCGAGGCCGAAGACGAAAAGCCTCAAGGCCCTGGCTCGCTCTTGGCGACCGCGAGCGAGGCAACGCCGGGAACGATCGCATAAGCGATTCTGTCTCGCCGCAACGCCGCGATCTCCTCGTCGTCCGCGCGAAGATCGGCCGCCCCCGCTCTGATCCGGACGACTTTCTTGCCCTCTCGGCAGAGCGAGACGAGCCTGTCGACAGCCTCGCGAGCTTGATCCGCTCTGATCCGCGCCGCCTCTCGGCGCCCGAGATCGAGGATTTCCGAGGGGACGAGGTCGTCGAAGACGATTGCGTCGGCCGATTGCAACGCGCGCCAGGCTTTCAGCGTCAGCGATTCGGCGCCGCCCGGCCCCGCGCAAACGACGATCGCCTCGCCCTCCTCCGCGGCGGCGTCCACGCGCGCAGCCTCGATGAGGGCGCGCAGGTCGTCCTCGGATGGCGGCCGATCGGCCTTGGCCATAGCGAGAGCGGCGAAGCGCTCCCAGAAGTTGCGGCGGCGGCGAAAGTTCGCGCCCAGTCCCTGGACGTGGTCGCGCCAGCGGTCGGCCGCAGCCGCCCAGGCGGCGAAGCCCTGCGGGATCAGCGATTCGAGCCGGCCGCGCAAAGTTTGGCCGAAAACCGGCGCGGCGCCGTCGGTCGAGACGCCGATGACGAGCGGCGAGCGGTTGACGATTGCGCCGAAGGAGAAATCGCAGAATTCCGGCTGGTCGACGACATTGACCGGCGCGCCGGCGGCGCGGCCGGCGGCGTGGAAAGCGGCGGACTCGGCGCGATCGGCGAAATCGCCGACGGCGAGCGCCGCGCCGGCCAAATCCTCGGGCCGCCAGCGCCGGCGCTCGATCCTGACCTCGCCGCTTCGCCGGCCCGCGACTTCCGTCATTTTCTCGGACGGCGCCGCGGCGAACGCTCTGACTTGCGCCCCCGCCGCAGCAAGGAGCTCGGCCTTCCAAGCCGCGGCGTCCGAGCCGCCGGCGACCACGGCCTGCCTACCGCGCAGCTTGAAAAATAAAGGGAGATTGGCGAGCGGCGCGATTGCGGCAGCCGCTCGCGCGACGTCCTGCTCCGGCGCAGGATTCGGGAGGGAGGCGGAATCTGCGCCCAAATCGCCGGGCATCATCGATAACCTTTGCCAAGATTCTCATCGGACGATCCTCCCTGGACACGCTCGGCTCCGCCGCCCCGCGTCTTCAAACGCCCGATCAAGCCGTCTATATCACGGATCGATTGCCCCTCGCGCTCGTTTCGGCTCGAAGCGGCTTCAAGGAGGGACGTTTGGCGGACGACAGCGCGATCATGAAAGCTTTGGCCGGCGTGGCTGGGCCCGATGGCAAGACGCCGCTGCCGCAATCCGGCGCGATCGGCGGCCTCACCCAGCGGGACGGCAAAGTCTATCTGTCGATCGCGGTCGACCCGGCCCGCGCCGCCGAGCTGGAGCCGATGCGCGCCGCCGCCGAAAAGGCGCTGCGGGCCACGCCGGGCGTCGCCCAGGCGCTGGTCACGCTCACGGCCGAGCGCGCGCCTGGCGCGCCGGCCCAGCCAGGCGCCAAGGCCGCGCATGCGCCGCGGCCTCGCGCGCCGGAAAGCGTCGCTGGGGTCAAGAACATCGTCGCGGTCGCTTCCGGCAAAGGCGGCGTCGGCAAATCGACGTTGGCCGCCAATCTCGCCGTCGCCATGGCCGCAGAGGGCTGGCGGGTCGGCCTGCTCGACGCCGACGTGTTCGGCCCTTCCGCTCCGCGGCTGTTCGGCCTGAAAGAGAAGCCGAAAGTCGACAGGTCGTTCATCGTCCCGCTCGAGGCCTTTGGCGTGAAGGTGATTTCGATCGGGCTTTTGATCGAAGAAGAAGCGCCCGTCGTCTGGCGTGGGCCGATGGTCATGTCGGCGATCACCCAATTGCTGCGCGAAGTCGCCTGGGGCGAGCTCGAGTGCCTCGTCGTCGACATGCCGCCGGGCACGGGCGACGTGCAATTGACGATGGCTCAGAGCGCGCCGCTTGCCGGCGCGATCATCGTCTCGACCCCGCAGGACCTGGCGCTGATCGACGCCCGACGCGGCGTCGCCATGTTCGACAAGGTAAAAATTCCAGTGCTCGGCATTGTCGAGAACATGAGCTATTTCGTCTGCCCGAAATGCGGGACGCGCAGCGACATCTTCGCGCATGGCGGCGCCCGCCACGAAGCCGAGAAACGCGGCGTTCCTTTCTTGGGCGAAGTGCCGCTCGACATGGCGATCCGCGAAACCTCCGACGGGGGGAAGCCGATCGTCGCCGCACAGCCGGAAGGGCCGCACGCCGAGAGCTATCGCGCCATTGCGCGCAGCGTCATCGCTCAGCTCGAAGGCAAGCCGCAACGGGCGGCGCCGCGCATCGTTATCGGCTAGGCGGGCTTGCCAAGCATGAGCCAAAGCGCCGACGAGCCCTGGCCGACCGAAATCCGCCTCACCGACAATGGCCGTGTGCTGACCATTGCTCTGGACACAGGCGAAAGCTTGAGCCTCAGCAGCTCGTACCTACGGAAGATGACGCCGAGCGTCGAAGCCAAGCGGCTGACCGACGACGAACGCGAAAAACTCGTCGGCGCCCGCCAGGCGCGGATCACGTCGATCGAGCCGGTCGGCAATTACGCCATTCGGCCGATTTTCGACGACGGCCACTCGACCGGCATATTCAGCTGGACCTACCTCGTCGAGCTCGGCCGCAAGGCGCGCAACGCTTAGGGGTCCGCGCCTACAAATCTTAAGAAATCGATAACTAAATTTCCTTAAATCTTGCCGCACGCTGGTTCACGAGCTGCGTAGGCGCGAGGGGCGATCGAACGTGACCACGACGACCGCGGCCTATATCCAGGTCGAGAACAATCTCTCCCGATATCAGACCATGACCGGCAAAGAGCCGTCGGTGACGACGGCCAGCGCCTATTACGCCGCCAATATCGGCAAGGTGAAGTCGATCTCGGACTTCGTCAACAATTACCGGTTGCTGTCCTACGCGCTGGACGCCTATGGCCTCGGCGATCAGATCAACTCGAAGGCGCTGATCACCAAAGTCCTGGAAGGGGGCGTCGCCAACCCCAAGAGCCTGGCCAACACGCTGCAAGGCGGCAAGTGGAAGGCCTTCGCCGCGGCGTTCAACTTTGTTGGTCAGGGCGCTGCGTCGGTCTCGACGCAGAGCGCAATTCAGGCGACCGAAAAGAACTACGTCGAACAGCAATTGGAGAGCGATCAAGGCGACCAGGACCCAGGCGTTCAGCTTGCGCTCTACTTCCAGCGCGTCGCGCCCACTGTCACGAGCGCCTATGGAATCTTGGCCGACAAGAACCTGCTGGAGGTTGTTCAGACGATCTTCGGGATCTCGCCGAACACGACCAATATCGACCAGGAGGCGAAGGAGATTTCCCATCTCATGCCGCTCTCGGAGCTGCAGAACCCCGCCAAGCTCAAGCAACTGGTCGAGCGATTCACGACGATGTACGATAAGGATTACGGCCCGACATCCGGCGCGGCGTCGGCGCTCACCGTCGCCAACCACAACAACCCGTCATCGGCAAGCGGCGCCGCCGCGTCCTCGATTCTAGCGGGCGTCATCTCCGCCAATGGTCAGGCGATCAGCGCCGCTCTCAACAGTTCGAACTCGTCGACGACGCCGCTCTTCAGCAACAGCTTTTTAGAAAGCCTGCAGGGGTTCAAGACCGGCGGCTAGCCGGTCAATCTGGACGGCCCCGCCCGACCAGCCTGGCGCAAGCCTCGCATCGTTTCCTCTGCCGCGAAGCGGCTGAGATCGCCGCCTTCGGAAGCGCCGCCTTCGGCGCTTTCCGCCCCCAGGAGGTTTAGCGGCATGGCGGCTGCAAACGGCGCCGCGGCGGAGGCCTATTACGCGCAAGGCGCGGCGCTATGGAACGCCGGCCGCCGCCAGGAGGCGATCGCCCAGCTCGACGCCGCTCTCAAAGCGAAGCCCGACTATCCGGAAGCGCTATGCATGGGCGCTTTTATCCTCCGGGAGCAGGGCAAGACCGACGCCGCATTGCGCTTTTACGATCGCGCTTTGCAGCTCAGGGGAGATTTTACGATCGCCTGGTCGAATGTCGGCAAACTGCTTTTCGATCTCGGTCGTCATCAAGAAGCCGCGGCGGCCTTCGCCCGCCTGGTCGCGCTCGCGCCGGAAGACGCCGACGGGTGGAACAGCTATGCCGGCGCGCTGAGAGAGCTGGGCCGGATGGAGGAATCAGCCGCGGCGGCGCGCAAGGCGTTAGCGCTTCGTCCGGACTTTCCGGAGGCGGCGCTCAATCTTGGCAACGCCTTGCTGAAGCTCGACCGCGTCGAGGAGGCTTTGCCCTGCTATCGCCGGGCGAAGGCGCTCAAGCCGGATTTTGCCGCCGCGTGGAACGGCGAAGCGCTGGCGCTGCGCGCGCTCGACCGATTGGACGAGGCGCTGATCGCGTTCGACGGCGCGATCGGCCTCGGCAGCAACGCCGCGATCGGCGGCAAGGGCTGCCTTCAGCTCTCGCTCGGCGATTTCGAGCGCGGTTGGGAGGGCTACGAAGCTCGTTGGCTCGAAGGGAAATCGCTTAAAGAGGCTTTGGGCGTACGTTTTCCCATCTGGACCGGCGCCATGACGAAAGGCGCGAAGATCCTGGTGATGAAGGACCACGGGCTCGGCGACGTGATCCAATTTTACCGCTATGTTGGCCTCATGGCCGCGGCGGGAATCGAGACGACGTTGTTCTGCCCGCGTTCGCTGCACCGCCTGCTCTCCTCCTTTCCAGGCGTTCGGTTCATCGACGCCCTCGACAACGAGCCATACGAAGCGCAGATCGCCATCTCAAGTTTGCCCCGCGCTTTCGGCACGCGCCTTGAGACAATCCCGCGTCCGATTCCCTACCTTCGCGCCGAGCCGGCGCTCGAACAAAAGTGGGCGGCGCGGATCGGCGCGGCCGGCTTCAGGATCGGCGTCGTCTGGCAGGGCAATCCCAATCCGGAAGCCGATATGGCGCGCGCCGTATCGCTCGTCTCTTTCGTGCCGATCGCCGCCCTGCCTGAGGTCCGTCTCATCTCCTTGCAGAAAGGTTTTGGGACCGAACAGATCGCCGCGCTGCCGCCGAATATCAAAGTCGAAACGCTGGGCGAAGACTTCGATTCAGGCCCCGACGCTTTTGTCGATACCGCCGCGGCGATGAGCTCGCTCGACCTTGTCATCACTTGCGACACTTCGGTCGCCCATCTCGCCGGCGCGCTCGGCAGGCCGGTCTGGGTCGCGCTCAAAAAAGACGCTGAGTGGCGCTGGCTGCGCGGCCGAGACGACTCGCCCTGGTACCCGACGATGAGGCTCTTTCGGCAAAGCGAGCCAGGCGAGTGGCGCGGCGTGTTCGAAGCCATGGCCGCGGCGGTCAAGTCCTCAACCAAGCGAGCCTAGGCGGACGCAGCAAAGATCCGCCCTCGCCGTCGATCGCTCCGTTCCCGCTTCGCTCCATCGCAGGGCCCGAGCGCCCGAGCGAACGGGCCGCTGCGCGGCTCATTGGCTTTCGCTAATCCGCCATCGCATAGTACCGGCCGCGCAGCGCCGCCCGAGCGACGGACGATAGCTGCGCCGGTCTGTCGTTCCAGCGATACCGCATGCCGACAAGGGAGCCGCGCCGCCAGACGACGGCGACGGCTTTAGCGTCGCCGGTCTCGTCATCGAACACGACACAGCGGCTCGGCAGGCCGATATTCTTCATCAGCGTCAGCCGCAGGCCGGCGGTCGAATAATCGTGCACCAGGCATTCACAAAGAAACCGATTGTTCGAATCGAGCAGCTTGGCCGAGCGCAGGCGGCTACGCCGGCGGCGGCTCGCGCGCCTCTCGCCGCTGCGCGCAGCCGAAACCGCCGGCAACACCCGGTAGGCGACGCGGCCCTGCCGCGCCAAAGCGCTGATCTCGCCGTGGCCGAGATCAGCGCGCCCACCGCCCCGATCCTGCGCGAAGCCGTGCAAAATGTCGGTCATGGCGGGGAGGGCTCCGGCGCAGAGGTTGGACAAATCGGGGCAACAAAGCTTTCTCAGGCAAAACTTGCCGATTCCTTGCCAGCCGCTCCAGCCTCGCGCCAGCCGAACGCCCTAATCTCTCGGGGCTGCGGTTATCGTCAGGAGACTTAAAAAATGCTCACCCAGGAAGGACTCGAAGCCCTCCGCGCTTTCCGCGAACGATTGCACGAGCAATTGATGAAATCGCCGGAATATCGCGCGATCGCGGTGATCGACCGCACGATCGAAGAGATTTCCGGTATCTATGGGCCTGCGCCGGCCGAACGAGAGCGCGCGACGGCGGCGCCGGTCAAGGAGACGGCGGCAAGCGCTGCGCCCGCGGCGCCGGCGCCGATCTCCGAGGCCGCTCATACGCGCATCGCCAAGGCGATCGCCGACGCGATCGAATCGAATGTCGCGCAATTGCGCTCGCCGCGCGCGCCGCAACCCGCGCCCTATGCGCTGCTCAGCGCCGCGTCCTAGATGTTCCAAATCGGTACGAAGCGTCGCCGGCGAACATTATCGTTTTGTTTACAGGACCCGATTCAGCGCGCCTTCCGAGCGAAGCGGGCAGGTACGATCGAGTCCGGACCGCCCGTCGCCGGAATTGACCAGCCCGCCTTGCGCCAATCAGCTTCGCGCAAGCGTCATACGATTAGCTCGGACCAGGAAACCGCGAGGATTATCCAATGAGCATCATGGGCGCCGCCGTCTCCGGCATGAATGCAGACACGACCTGGCTGGCTTCGATTTCGCAAAACATCGCCAACGCGAACACCACCGGCTACAAGAACAACGAGACCAGTTTCGAGGCTCTGGTCGACCAGACCTCCTCCGCCTCGTACGACGCGGCCGGCGTTTCGACCAATACGATGTCGCTCAACACGATGCAGGGCATCGTGGTCGGCGGCCAGTCCTCGGTGACTGACCTCGCGGTGCAGGGCAACGGCTACTTCGTCGTCTCCAACTCCTCCGGCGACACGTTTCTGACCCGCGACGGCTCCTTTGTCCCGGACGCGTCTGGCAATCTTGTCAATTCCGACGGCTATTTTCTGATGGGCTACAACATCCAGAACGGGCCGGCCACGATCAGCGCCAACTCTTACGCCGGCATGTCGATCGTCAATGTCGACAGCGCCAGCGAGAAGGCTACCCCCTCGACGGCTGGAACATTCTCCGCCAACTTGCCGACGACATCGACCAGCGGGCCTTTCTCCACGTCCTTGACCGCCTACGACAATCTCGGCAACGCGCAGAATCTCACGCTGCAATGGACCTATTCCTCCGCCAATACCTGGCAGCTCCAGGTTCTGCCTCCGGGCTCGACAACGCCGATTGCGACTGCGACTCTGAATTTCGACCCGACCACGGGCAAGCTTTCGAACATCACCGGCGCCACGGGCACTAATGTCAGCACCAGCGGGACGAACAACACGACGCTCAATTTTCCCGTTCCCAACGGCCAAAGCCTGGCGCTCGACTTGAGCGGAATGACTCAGCTGGGCAGCGGCGGCGGCGGCAGCAGCGGCTACACGGTCAATACGGCGAACGTGAACGGCAACGGACCGAGCAGCGTCACCGGCGTGACAATCGGCACGGACGGCACCTTGTCCTTCCAGTTCACCAATGGACAGACGGTCGCCGGCTACCAAATTCCGCTGGCGACGGTGCCGAGCCCGGACAGCATGACCTCGGTCAGCGGCAACGCCTACCAACCCAACTTCGCCTCCGGTCAGGTGAAAATCGGCACGGCGGGGCAGGCCGGTTTCGGCTCGATCCAATCCTCGTCGCTCGAAAGCTCCACCGTCGATCTGGCGACGGAATTGACCGCGATGATCAACGCGCAGAGCGCCTATCAGGCCAATTCCAAATCGTTCCAGACGGGCGCCACTCTGCTCGACGTTCTCAACAACTTGAAACCGTGATCGTCGCCGGGCGGCGTCGTTTGGAGGTCGGCTCATGAGCCTGTCGTCCGCGTTCAGCATCATCAGCTCGTCCTTCGTCGCCAATTCGGCGGAGACGGCGCTGATCTCGGCAAACATCAGCAACGCCAATACGACGGGCTACACCGCCAAAACCACCAATCTCGCGACGACCTCCTATGGCGGCGTCGAGGTCGCCTCGATCACCCGCGCGGCCGACAGCGCTCTGCTCGACCAGTTGCTGCAGGCGACCTCGCAATCGGCGGGCCAGCAGGCGCTGTCGAACGGGTTGAAAACCCTCGCCGCGACGGTCAGCGACAGCTCCTCCGCTTCGTCGACCGGCGCGACGCAAAACGGCAATTCGCCTTCCGCCATGCTCTCGAATCTCGAGAGCGCGCTCGCGACCTATCAGGCGTCGCCGAGCAGCGCGTCCGCGGCCGGCGCGGTGGCGACAGCCGCTAACAACCTCGCGGCGTCGCTCAACAGCGCCACCGCCGCCGTGCAGCAGGTCCGACAACAAGCGGACTCGCAGATGGCGTCGTCGGTCAACACGATCAACTCGCTGCTGAACCAATTCGAGCAAGTCAACAACACGGTCGTGAACGGCTTGGCGACCGGGGCGGACGTCACCAACGCCGAAGATTCGCGCGACCAGATCCTCACCCAGCTTTCGCAGCAAATCGGCGTTTCGACCGTGACCAATTCGAACGGCTCGATGTCGATCTATACGGACAGCGGCGTCACCCTGTTCCAAGGAACGCCCGCGACCCTCGCCTTCCAGCCTTCGACGACCTTGACCGCGGGAACGAGCGGCAATCAGGTCATGGTCGGTGGCGTGCCGATCACCGGCGCTTCGTCGCCGATGGCGATCCAATCCGGCGCGCTCGCCGGCTTAGCGTCGCTTCGCGACACAGTCGCGCCGGAATATCAGGCGCAACTCGATCAAATCGCCAATGGCCTGATCAGCGCCTTCGCCGAGACGCCGCAATCGACTTCGGCCGGAGGGCCGACGCCGCCGGCGAGCCTGCCGGGCCTGTTCACCTACCAGGGCGCGACCGGCATGCCGACCAGCGCAACCGGCCTGGCGGGCTCGATCGAAGTCAATCCAAGCGTCGATCCGGCGCAGGGCGGCGACGTCACTCTGCTGCGCGACGGCGGCATCGCCGACCCGAACGACAATTATCCCTCGACCAGCGGCGGCAGCGTCTACACCTACAACACGACGGGCGCGGCGAGCTATACCGGGCGAATTGCGCAATTGATCTCCGGCATCACGGCGGCGCAATCCTTCGACCCGGCCGCCGGGCTTGGCGCAAGCGACAGCCTCGCCGACTACGCCAATGCGTCCGTCAGCTGGCTGCAAGGTCAAAATCAACAGGCCAGCGACCAGGCGACCTATCAAAGCGCGCTCGTCACCCAGGCGAGCGGCGCGTTGTCCAACGCGACGGGGGTCAATCTCGACGCCGAGATGACCAACATGCTCAACCTCGAGAACACCTACACGACCTCCGCCAAACTGCTCGACACCGTCACCAACATGTTCAACTCGCTGATCGCCGCGATCCCAAGCCGATGACCGTCAACAACATTTCTACGCAATATCTGGCGTCGTCGCTGACCCTCGCGGTCACTCAGACCCAGGCGCAACTCGCCATCGCCAACCAGGAATCCTCGACCGGCCAATACGCCGATCTCGGGCTTCAGCTCGGCGAGCAGTCCGGCTACGAGCTGTCGCTGAAGAATCAGTACAATCTTTTGCAGGCCCTGACCGGCTCCAACAATATCGTCTCGACCAATTTGTCGACGACCCAATCGACGCTGGACGCGATCCGCGCCAGCGCCCAATCCGCTCTGACCAGCCTCACGCAATGGACGACAGGGACCGGCGCCGGCGGCACGTTGCAGAGCCTCGGCGTCAGCTCGCTGCAGACGCTGATCTCGGCCGCGAACACGACGTCGTCCGGCCAATACATATTTGGCGGGATCAATTCGAGCGCGCCGCCGATGGCCGATTACTTCGCCAGCGGTTCGCCGGCCAAGGCGGCGATCGACAGCGCCTTTCAGAGCGCGTTCGGCACGACCCCGACAAGCCCGAGCGCGAGCTCGATCACGGCTTCTCAGATGCAGTCTTTCCTCGACAATCAATTCGCGGGGCTGTTCCAGGGTTCGTCTTGGACCACGGACTGGTCGTCGGCGTCGAGCACGAACATTTCCAGCGAGATCGCGCCCGGCGAAACGGTCGACGTCGGCGCCAACGCCAATCAGACGGGTTTCCAGCAGCTGGCCCAAGCCTACGCCATGCTGACCGAGTTCAGCGGCACGTCGCTGAACCAAGCCGCGCAGCAGGCCGTCGCCTCGACCGCCTCCTCGCTGATCACCAGCGCGCTGAGCTCGTTGACCGAGACCGAGGCCACACTCGGCGAGGCGCAATCGCGAATCACCGACGCCAACAATTCGATGTCGTCGCAAATGACGATCCTGCAGACGCAGATCGGCAATCTCGACGACGTCAATTCCTATCAGGTCGCGACAGAGGTCAACTCGCTCACCACCCAGCTGCAGACCGCTTATCAACTGACCGCTCAACTGCAGCAGCTCAGCCTCGCCAAATATCTTCCCGCTTAACGCCTTCAGGATCGTTGAGATGTATCAATTCTCCTATGCCGAAGTCATCGAAGAATCGCCGCGCGAGATGCGCGCCAGGGAGCGTCAGGCGATGGATCGCGCGATCGAGCTCCTGCGCGCCGCCCAGGAGAAAGGGCCGGGGACGCGCGAAGTTTTCGAAGCCCTCCTCTATCTCCGCCGTCTGTGGTCGATCTTCCTCGACGACCTGAACAATCCCGAGAACGAGCTGCCGCTGCAACTGCGCGCCGGCCTGGTCTCGATCGGGATTTGGATCAACAAGGAGATCGAGCGCGTCCGCACCGGCAAGACCAAGGACCTGACGCCGATGATCGAGATCAACGAGATCATCCGCGACGGCTTGATCTGAGGCGAAAAGATGAACATCTCGCTTCGCGCTGACGAGAAACTCTACATCAACGGCGCGGTCATTCGCGTCGACCGCAAGGTCACGATCGAGCTGCTGAACGACGTGACGTTTCTGCTCGAAAACCACGTGATGCAGGCGAACGAGGCGACGACGCCGCTCAAGCAGATCTATTTCGTCGTCCAGATCATGCTGATGGACCCGCAGTCGACGCAAAGCGCCATGGCGCTGGCGCGCAAGCTGATCGACGCCGCCATGGCGACATTCGAGACGCCTGAAATCCTCTCCGGCCTGAAAACCGTCGACGACCTGATCAAGCGGTCGCGCAATTTCGACGCGATGAAGACCTTGCGCGGCCTCTTTCCGCTCGAGCAGGCGGTGGTGTTTCCTGCGACGCCCGCCGCCGCTCCCCATGCCGCGTGAAAGGAAAGAGCCATGACAGTCAGCCCGGTTTCGAGCGCCACAAGCAACTCGTCGGCCCATTCTTCGAGTTCGGCCAATTCCGTCCCGACCCTGGGCTACAACGACTTTCTCACGCTGCTGACCACCGAGCTGAAGAACCAGGACCCGACTCAGCCGATGGACCCGACCCAGATGGTCACCCAGCTTGCGACGATTTCGCAGGTCGGCCAGTCGGCGCAGATGAACTCGACCCTGTCCTCGATGCTGACCATGAACTCGCTGTCGCAAGCCGAGCAATTGATCGGCCACACGATCACATCGGCGGATGGGACGGTGACGGGCAAGGTCGCCTCGGTCAGCTTGACGGGTTCCGGCTCGATCGCGACGCTGACCAATGGCAAGACCGTGTCGCTGGGCGATGGCGTCACGGTGAGCGCGCAATGAACGAAGCTGACGCGCTCGATCTCGTTCAATCGGCGATCTGGACGGTCATTGTCGGCGCCGGTCCGGCGGTTGGCGCGGCCATGGCGGTCGGCATCGTCATCGCGCTGGTGCAAGCGCTGACCCAGGTGCAAGAGATGACGCTGACCTTCGTGCCGAAGATCATCGTTGTCTTCGTCACGATCAGCTTGATGGCGCCCTTTATCGGCGCTCATTTCGTCGCCTTCACCGAAGGCGTCTACAGCCGCATCGAGAAAGGCTACGGCCCCTGAGCTCTGGCGAGATTCGCGCAAGCTTGACCCTGCACTGTTGCTGAGCGAGGAGCAAGGAGGCGCGAATGGCGATCTCGACAGTGGCCGCGTCGGCGCCCATCAGCCGCAGCGGCGGCAAGGACGTCGGCTTCGCGATCGGCATCGTCCTCATCCTCTGCATCTTCTTTGTGCCGGTTCCCGCGGTCTGCATCGATCTCGGCCTGGCGTTGTCGATCGCGTTCTCGGTGCTGATCCTGATGGTCGCGCTGTGGATTCAAAAGCCGCTCGAATTCTCGGCGTTTCCCACCGTGCTGCTGGTCGCGACCATCCTCCGGCTGGCGCTCAACATTTCGACGACCCGACTCATCCTGTCGCATGGCGCGCAAGGCACGACGGCGGCCGGCTACATCATCGGCGGTTTCGCCAATCTTGTGATGGGCGGCGACTTCGTCATCGGCATCATCGTCTTTTTGATCCTGGTGACGATCAATTTCCTGGTCATCACCAAGGGCGCGACCCGCATCGCCGAAGTCGGCGCGAGGTTCACCCTCGACGCCATCCCCGGCAAACAGATGGCGATCGACGCCGACCTCAACGCCGGCCTGATCGACGAGAAGATCGCACAAGCCCGGCGACGCGAGCTCGAAGAGGAGAGCTCCTTCTTCGGCTCGATGGACGGCGCCTCCAAATTCGTGCGCGGCGACGCGATCGCGGGCTTGATCATTCTCGCCGTCAACATCTTCGGCGGCGTCGTCATCGGCGTGACGCGCCACGGTCTGACTCTGGCCAGCGCCGCCGATATTTTCACCAAATTGTCGGTCGGCGACGGCCTGGTCTCGCAAATCCCCGCGCTGATCATTTCGCTGGCGGCCGGCATGCTGGTGGCCAAAGGCGGCACCCGCGGCTCGGCCGAAAAGGCTGTGCTCGGCCAGTTGAGCAATTATCCCTCGGCGCTGTTCCTCGCGGCGCTACTCATGTTCATCCTCGGCGCGATACCCGGACTGCCGTTCCTTCCCTTCGCACTGCTCGGCGGCCTGATGGCCTTCGCCGGGGTGACCATCCCGCAGCGGATCGCGCGGGAGAAGGCCGCGGCCGCCGCGGCTCAAGCGGCGAGCGATGAAAAAGCGCGGGCGGAAGCCAAGCTTTCCATCAAAGAGCAATTGCGGACGCCCGAGATCGAGCTTTGCCTCAGCAAGGAGCTGACCACGAAGCTTCTGCCGTCTTACCAGGAGATCGGCTCGCGCGTCGCCAAAATGCGCCGCAAATTCGCCCGTCAATATGGCTTCGTCGTCCCGGAGATCAAGCTGACCGACGACATCAAGGCGCCGCCGAAGAGCTATCAGTTCCGCATTCACGGCACCGTCGTCGCCACGCAAGAGCTGCGCTTGAACGAATATCTGGTCATCGTCGGCGACGGCAAGCGGCCGAGCGTGCCGGGAGAAGAGGTGCGGGAGCCTGCTTTCGGCATGAAGGCGATCGCCATCGCCGAGCCTTTCGTCGCGCACGCCAAGCGCGAAGGCTTCAAAACCGTCGATCCGCTCTCGGTGATGCTGACCCATCTCAGCGAAGTCATCCGCAACAATCTGGCGCAGCTCCTCTCGTACAAGGACATGCGCTCGCTGCTCGACCGACTTGATCCCGAATACAAAAGGCTGATCGACGAGATCATCCCGTCTCAAATTTCCTATTCCGGCCTCCAAGCGGTGCTGAAACTGCTGCTGGCCGAGCGCATCTCGATCCGCAATCTCAACCTCATCCTCGAGGCCATCGCCGAAATCGCTCCGCACGCTCGCCGCCCCGAACAGATCGCCGAGCACGTACGCATGCGCATCGCCCAACAGATCTGCGGCGATCTCCTCGACCACGGCGCGCTCAAAGTGCTGAGACTCGGCAACCGTTGGGATCTGGTCTTCCATCAAAGCCTGAAGCGAGACGCCAAGGGCGACGTGATCGAATTCGACATCGATCCGAGATTGATGGAGCAATTCGGCGCGGAGGCCTCGGCCGCGATCCGGGCGCGAATGGATCAAGGGCACCATTTCGCCTTGGTCGCGACCGCAGAGACGCGCCCCTATGTGCGGATGATCATCGAGCGGATGTTCGCAACTCTCCCGGTCTTGTCGCAGCTCGAAATCGCCCGAGGCTTCGATGTGAGGTCGCTCGGCGCGATTTCGTGATGAATGAGGTCGCGAATTTTATCGGCGGCCCGCCTGGCGTCGTCGGCGCGCATATCGTGCTCGGCGTGTTCATCCTTTTTTGTCGGATCGGCGGTTGTCTGATGCTGGCGCCCGGCTTCTCGAACGCGCAAATTCCGACTCAGGTGCGCTTGTTCGTCGCCATCGCGGCGACCTTGGCCTTGGCGCCGTTGCTGATTGGCCGCCTACCCTTGCAATCCTTGAGCGACGATCCGATTCCGACTCTGCGCGTCATCGCCACGGAGCTGTTGATCGGCGGCTCGATCGGCCTCATGGCGCGGATTTTCATCATCGCGCTCGAGACTATGGCGGTCGCCAGCGCCACCGGCCTTGGCTTGGCCAATCCGTTCGGCGTCGAGATGGAAGCCAACGACGCGCTGCCGCCGCTCGCGACCTTCGTTACGCTCTCGGCGACCGTTCTGATCTTCGCGCTCGACCTTCATTGGGAGGTCCTGCGCGGCCTGGTCGCCTCCTATTCGGCGCTTCCGGTTTCCGACACGTTCGATCCCGGCTTTTCGCTGCGCCACATCGGCGACGTCCTCGTCGAAACGTTCCGAGCCGCGCTGCGAATCTGTTCGCCGTTCATCCTTTACGCTATCGTCGTCAATTTGGCGATCAGCATCATCAATCGCCTGACCCCGCAAATCGCGATCTTCTATATTTCGGCCCCGTTCGTGATCGGGGGCGGACTGGCGCTGTTGTACTTCACCATCAAGTCAATGCTCGGGGAGTTCATGGCGAGCTTCGCGAGCTGGCTCGCGTCGGGGTAGCCCTTCATGAAAAAGCGTTTGGAGTCTTTGGAGAAGATTTCGCAATTGCAAGCGAAGCTGCATGATCTCACCCGCTGGCGGCTGGCGGCCATCGGCCAGCAGCGGGAATCTCTCGAAGAGGCGGAGCGGGCGATGATCGAAGCGCTCAATAGCGAGACGATCGGACACGGCGCCGCGGCGGCGGCCGCGGCCCGGCGACTGCGGGCGATCGGAAGGCAAATCGCCGTGGCCAAGGCCGATTACGACGCTCAGTCGCAGCGCGTGCTCGACCAAGCCGCCAGGGCGAAGCTCGCACAACGCTTCGTCGAGACTGTCGGCGCTAGTTACCGCGCCGAAAAAGAGCGCAAGGACCTCGGCGACTTGATCGACCGCGCGGTTAATGGCAAGCCGTCAAGCTCGGCGTAAGGATGTTGCAGGAAGCTCGCTGAAATACCAAGCTTCTCGGAGGAAGCCGGTGGCGATCAATCCTCCCTCTGATATCGTACTCGACGTCCTGAAAGCCGCCGATCCGAGCCGCGCCGCAGCGGCGACGGAGCGGCTCAATGCTTTGGCCGCCGGCGCTCCGGCCTCGGCGTCGCAAGATTTCGCCAAGGCGCTCGACGCGGCGGGTCCATCGCCAGTTTCCGCAGCCGGGATGGCCGACGCCCGCATGAGGCTCCTGAACAAGGATTTGGCCGAGGCGCAGAAGGCGAAGAAGGCCGAGGTCGAGTTCGAAGCGACGCTGCTCAGCAATCTGGTCGGCGAGATGCTGCCCAAGGACGCCGCCAGCGTCTTCGGCCAAGGAACGGCGGGCGGCATCTGGAAGAGCATGCTCGGCGATCAGATCGCGCATCAAATCGCCAAATCCGGCGAGCTCGGCGTCGCCAAGCGGCTGTTCGCGACGCATGCGCTGTCGAGTCAAGGGAGCGAATCGCATGCTTCCCTTCTGGGTTCAGGCGGCGCCGCCGACGTGGCCCAGGCGAGCGCCAATTCGTTATCGCTGCCGAGCGGGGCCGACATCCGCAACGGCGCTTTTCTTTTTGCAAAGGCTGATCGGTCATGAACAATTCGTCCGCTTCGACTGCGACCGTCGTGCCGCTCGCCGCCACGCGCGCCGCGCGAGCCGCCGAGATGATCTTGCCGGTGATCGAGCGCCTCAATCAAACCTTGGACGCGGAGAACGAGCAGATCGCCCGCGGCTGCCGTATCGACTACGAAGCGCTCAATCAGCGCAAAAGCCAGGGCCTGCTCGAGCTGACGCGGCTGCAGCCGATGATCGCCGGCGCGGAAGCGACCAAGCCGCTGTGCGACGCGCTCGCCGGCTTGCGCGCGCGGCTTGACGCCAATCAACGCATGTTGCGAATCCAGCTGAACGCGGCTCGCAAGGTCGGCGACATCATCGCCCGCGCCATTCAGGAGGGACAGTCGGACGGTACTTACTCCGCCTCCGCCTGGCGCGAGAAAGCCGAATGATCAAGTTCGTCCTGATCGGCGCCTGGGCCTGTTTCGCCACGCTCGCCTCCGGCTACGCGACCCAGTATTTCCGGACGGCCTACGCCAAGAGCGAAGTTGAGCAGCCGGCGGGGCCGAGCGAAATGAAAAAGACGAAGGAGATCGACGTCCCGAAAATCAAGGACGGCGCGCTGAAGGGCTATATCGTCGCTCAATTCGCCTATTCGGTCAAAGCCGGCGCGCCGAAAAAGCTCACCGCGTTCGCCGAAGCTTTGGTGGTCGACGAGGCGTTTCGATACATTTTCGACGACGATTCTGTCGACCTGGGGAACCTGAAAAAATACGATTTGAAGAAGCTGATCAACACGGTGATCAAGAATGTCAACGCCCGCTTGAAGAACGAGGCGGTGACGGATCTGGCGATCCAAGAATTCACGTTTCTGACCACGGCCGAGGTCAAGCAGCGATTCTAGAGAGAGCCGCGCCGCAGCCTCAATTACAAAAATTTCGGGCGTTCGTCGTCCATTGGCCGAGGCCGCTCGCGACCATGTTGCCGATCACTGCACAAACATATTTCTTCTGCGCGGCGTTGTTGTTCGGCCCGGCATTGTAGCGAGCGACGGCCAGCGTCCAGCTCCCTTCCTGAGCCTTGAGCTGCTTCAGAAACGCCGCGGCGTAGCGCACGTTCTGGGCCGGATCGAACATATCGGCAAGCGAAGCGAAATCGGCGCGGTGAAATCTTTCGTTGATCTGCATGCAGCCGACATCGATGTATTTGGCGCCGTTGGCGCGCTCGGCCGCGAATTTGGCTAGCGCCTCGGCCAGGCTTTTCGAGCGAACCGCGCGGCCGTCGACATTCATATCGAACGGACTGAGCTCGCCGCGATGGCCGGTCTCGGTCAGGCCCACCGCATAGAGCACGTTCAGCGGGATGTCGTTCAACCGCGACGCCCGTGTCATTTCTCGCTCGCAGGCGAGCTCGTCGGCGCGCGCCGCGGCGAAGCTAGACAAAAAGATCGCCAGAACCGGCCCGGCGAGACGCTTCATCCGCTGCAAGATTCGCCTGGCGCGCGTGCGCTTGGCTTTCGTCTCGCGAAGACCGCGGCTGATCGTGCGAGCCGTTCGCCGCGCTGTTCTGCGCATCGCTTTGTTGCGGGGTAGCGGAGCCTGCTGCATTGCCGTTTTCGCCTTGCATTGGCGCGTTGCCGGAAGTCTGAATCAGGAGCGAAGCAACTGGTTGATCGACTGAGGCCAGGCGCCTAGCGATCGCATCGCGTTCGCCGTCGATCAATGTCGCCGTACTGTCCTTGGCGGTTTCGATGACGACCGCGAGATTGCCGTCGGCGAGCCGCATCTTGACCGTGAGCGAGCCAAGATCGGCCGGATTGAGTTGCACTTGAAGTTCTTTGACCGGATTGAGATTGGCCGCGCCTGCGGGCGTCGTCGCCGCATTTGCCGGCGCCGCCGGCGTCGGCGCCTGCTTGGCGATCAGGTCGGGCAATTGCGCGAGGCTGATCGGCGTCCCGGGCGCCGCGCTCCCGGCTGAAGCGAGGTCGCTCGCCGCGCTCGCGACGGGCGCTGCGCTGGTCGCGTCCGTCGCCGCGCCCCGCTTCGGCGCGTCGGCGACAGCGGCGTTCGATTTGTCGCGACGCGCATCGCCGCCCATTTGCCGCCCGCCATTGGGATTGATCGCTGAGCAGGTCTGAGGGGACGCCGCTTTGGCCGCATTCGCTGCAGCGGCGGCGCCCTGATCGCCGCCATCGCTTTCAATCGGCGGCTTGACGCGCACGCCGCGGTCAGTTGCAATCGGCGCTGTCGGCCGCGACCCGCCGCCGTCTATCGCAAGCGGCGCAATCGGCCGCGAGCCGCCGCCGTCGATCGCAAGCGGCGCAGCCGGCCGCGAGCCGCCGCCGTCGATCGCAAGCGGCGCAATCGGCCGCGAGCCGCCGCCGTCGATCGCAAGCGGCGCGGTCGGCCGCGAGCCGCCGCCGTCAATCGCAAGCGGCGCCGTCGGCCGCGACCCTCCGTCGATCGCAAGGGGCGGCGTCGCCGCCGATCCAGAGACGCCGAGAAAGGTACGCGCGCTCTGGACGTGAACGTCGATGACGGCAGGAGCGACCGTCGGGGTTGATCCGAGCGCGAGTTGCGCCGTGGAGTCGGACGGCATACCGACGCCGCCGATCGCGGCGCTATCGCCTCCGTGATTTTGCGCCTGCAGCCGCGCCGCCCAAGCCTGCGCAGCCGAACCAGGAACTGTCGCGCCGATCGGCGGCGCGGAGGCGCCTGTGGACTGCCCAACGCCGACGCTGGAGTTGGTCGCTTGCGGCGCGACAAGCGCCGCGAGCGCCGCGGCCGGGTCGAAACCCGGCTGGGCGTCTCCCGGATTGGGAAAGGCGCGATGAGAAGCATCGTCCTTGGTTGGATCGGATATCGCCGCCTCGCCGCCGTCGTTCGTCTTCGCGCGTTCGGGCTGCCCGGCTTGCGTCTCGTGCGCCGACAAGTTTTGCAGCACGGCGTCGAACGTCGACTGACTTGCGCTCGCGCCCGTTTTGGCGGCGTGGATCGCGAACAAGCCGGCGGCCGACCCGCCGGCCGCGGCGGCGTGCGGCGCGATAGTCGAAGCGCTCATTGAGGTCTCCCGTTAGCCAGGCGATCGCTGCGCGCCAAGGCGGTCTCGGCGAGATGGATGGTGGCCATAACCCCCTCGTCGTTCTTCGCCGTACCTCCGGCGGCAGGCGAAGCAGGCGATTCGTCTGGCGGCGGCGGCGAACGCAATCGCGACGCGACGTCGCGCGCCGCCGCCAGCAGCGCAACGTCCGGCTTGGGCAATTGCTTGGCGTCGATTGCATTCAATTCAGCCAGGCTTTGCTCGTAGCCGTCGCCGAGGACCCTCGCTGCCGCGCCATAGAATTTGCCGCGCGCATCCTCGATGCGGTCGCCGTAAGGTTGCGCCAGCGACAGGCGCGCGGCCGCCTCGGCCACGGCGACCTTGCCGTCGACGAGCGCAGCCCGCGAGATCGCGAGGTAGAAGCCGCGGCGCGCGTCGACGGGCAGAGAAGCGGCAAGGTTGTCGAACTTGTGAAAATCAACGAGATTTTCGGCGAGGCCGAGTCGCGCCACTGTCTGCGCGATGCTGCGAACAAGATTCTCGGCATAAATCGATTTGGAAAAACGATTCAGGTACTGGCATGCTGACAGCGTGAAGCGATCGACGTCGCGCATTTCGCCCGAGACCAAGATCTCGCGCCTCAGCGCCGCCTCCTCGACCAGCCCGCCCGGCGCCAAAAGCCGCGCCAAATCGAGCAGTTCGACCGATTTTTTCTTGTCGCGGGACGAGACGAGCAGCGATTGAACGAAGGCGACTTGGCCGGCGAGGCGCAGGTCGAGCGTTCGAGCGTCGACGCCGCCAAGCAGGTTCTGCGCCTCCTCCTCCCGGCCAAGGACATAGGCGAGCGCGCCGCGCAGCAATTGTCTATCCTCTTTGTCTATTCCTTCACTCTCGGCCAGCGGCGCGACGGCGCGCGGCGGCCCGCCGCTGAGCACGAAAGCGACGGCGGCATGGACATTGTCCGGCTGCTTCCACAGGTCCGGATCGGCGTTGGCGATGGCCACGGCCATATCATGCAGCATGGCAGGCTGCGCCGCATAAGCCGCCTTGTCGCCCTGGGCGATTTTGGCTTGCAAGTTTTGCAAATCGGCGAGCATGGCGAGCGGCGACGAAACGCCGCCAGCGCGAGCGCCGGCCCAGGAGATGAACAGAGTCGCCAAAGCGATCAGCAAGCGCCGGGCGGTCATGTGTTCGGCTTCCGCAGCAGGATCTCGATGCGCCGGTTCTCGGCCGCCATTGGATTGTTCGGCAGCTTCAAGCGCCGGTCGGCGTAACCTTCGATTCGTTCAACGCGCTTTTCCGGCAGGCCGCCCCGCACCAGCATGTAATAGGCCATTTGCGCGCGGGCCTCCGACAATCGCCAATTGTCGTACGTGGCGGAGCGATAGGGACGTGCGTCGGTATGGCCGCGAACGACGACGACGCCGGGCCGGTTCTTCAGCGCTTGCGCGACTTTCTCCATAATCCGCACGACGCGCGCCTGCGGTTGCGCCGAACCGACCGGAAACATGCTGAAGTCGAATTGATCGGTGAGACTGATCAACAGACCTTCGTCAGTCGCTTGCACTTCCAGGCCGGGGCCGGGCTCAAGACGATCGCCGCCGATCTCCTTCAGCAGGTCGCTGCGCAATTGGGCGACCTCGGCGCTTTGCCCATTCGGCGCCGGCTTCTCTTGCTCGAGCTTAGCCGGCGATTTCGCCGCGCCGTGAGCCGCTTCTTCCGCCGGGATCGGAGCGCGAGCGGGAGCCGGAGCTTTCGAGGGCTTGTTCGGTTCGTCGGTCGAGGCAAGCGGCGCGGTCTGGCCGCTTGGACTGACCGGCTGCGGCGGGGCGGCGGGCTTCGCCGGCTCCTGCTGGGAGGGTTGCTGCGCCGCCACGGCCGGCGGACTCGCTTGCGCGTTCTGGGTGATGGGCCGAGCCGGCGGCTGCGGCGATTCGGGCTTCGCGTCGTTGAGGGGATCGCCGCCCGAGGCGCGCGCGATCGGCTGAAACGGGTCGCGGAACGCATCCGAGTCCATCGTGCCGGCATCGATGATCGGATTGTTGCGGCCAATCCCCAAAGGCGTGCTCGACGACGGCGGCGCCGGTTTTCCAGCGATCTCGTCGAGACTCGCGTACGGGTCCTTGAACAGAGATGTTTCGGAAAGCGTAGGTTGCGGCTTCGCCGGGTCGGCGACGCTCGCCATTCCGTTCTCGGTGGAGTCGGCTTGCTTCACGCCGTCTCGTCCGCCCCTTCCATTATGTGCGCCTTGATTGCCGTCGGCGCCATTCCGGCCCGGGCTCGATGATTTGGTCCTCGCCTCGTCTTGCGTTTCGTCTGACGGGCCGTCGATATCAATTTCGGAATCCGCGATCTGTCCCTTGACCTTGCCTTGGATCGTATCGCGAATTCCTTTCTGCGCCTTGGCCGTGTCCTCCAGCTTCACCGGATTGAAGTAGCGGGCGATGATCGTCTTGGTGTCCTTGTCGGTAGCGTTGATGATCCACAAGACCAAGAAGAACGCCATCATCGCGGTCATGAAATCGGCGAAAGCGATCTTCCATGCGCCGCCGTGATGCTCGTCGTCATCGTCGCCGTGTCGCTTGATGACGACGATTTCGGGATGCGCCTGGTCCATCGCCCGATGCTCAACCGGCCGTCGACTCGATCAGGTCGAGCCAAGCCTGCAATTGCGACTTGATGAGGGTCTGCTGCGCTTCGACCGTGACGTCGACGCCGTCCTGCAGGCTATATTCGACCTCGACCGGATAGCTCGAAAGCCGATCGCGCAGGAGGTTCAGCACGGCTTCCGGTCCGGAGATTTTGAGCGCCGAGGCCGATTCGCTCGCCAGGATGCGGTTGAGATGATCGGAAAGGGAATGGATGACGCGCGCCGCTTGCTCCTGCGCGAGATAGGGCCGCAAAATATTGGCGACCGCCTCGGCGATCCGCGCCTCGACCTCGACAAGTCCCGCCGCGATCTCATCGGCGAGCTTGGCGTATTCCTGGGCCTGAAACGCGGCGCGCTCGGCTTTAGCCCGCTCCTCGAACTCGCCTCGCTGACGCGCGAGCGCCGCGGCGAATTCGGCCTCCGCGGCGGCGAGCCCTTCTTGCCGACCCCGCTCATAAGCTTCGTGAAGGCGCGCCTCGTTATCCTCGACGTCCGGGACAACGCGCGGCTTCGGCTGAGCCGCGCGCGAGGAGGCCTCGACGTCAGCCGGACCGACCCGTTCGAAACGGTTGAGATATTGCGCGATCGGGATGGGCTTCATGCGCTGCTCCCCTGACGGATCCATTGTTTGAGAATTGCTGCAGCCTGCTCTTCGTCGTGCTCGACGAGCTGCTCGAGCTTATGCTGCGGGCTCTTGTTCTTTCGGGCGACGAGTTCGCTGATCAGTCCGTCGCTGGGCTCGCTCGGCTCAATCAGGAAATTCGTCGGCGAAACGCCGGGCAAGGCGACCGCCGGGTCGCTTTCGACGGCCATGCCTGGCGGCAGGCCGCCGCCCGGCAGCAGATTGAACGCGGCGTCGTGGCTGGCGGCGGCCGGCGCGGCGAGCAACATTTTCGTCGCCGGCCTGATGCCGAACCAGATCAGCATCAGCGCGACGGCGATCACCGCCGCCGCGCTGATCAGCGACCCGGATTGGCGCAGCAAGAGCTCGACGACCGACGGCCCGGGCACCGGCTCGAGCTCGCGCCCGCTGTCGACGAAATCGACGACCGAGACTTTGATCGCGTCGCCGCGCTCTTTACGCAATCCAGCGGCCGACGAGACGAGCTGCTCGATATCCTTGACCTGCTTGTCGATCGATTCCGGCGTCGCTTTGTCGCCGAAAGCAGCGCGGTTGACGAGCACCGCGACCGATAGATTGTCGATCGCGTAGCCCGAGCTGGTGGTCGTCGTCTGCTTCGAGGAGATCTCGTAATTGGTCAGCTCCTCGCGCTTTTGGTTTTCGTCGTTCGACTGCTTGGAATCGCTCGTCGAAGGTTTTGGTTGCGGCAGATTGCGGTCGACGCTGGTCGGCTGCTGCTGCCCGGTCGAGTTCTGCGAGCTCTGGCTCTCCTTGATCACCCGAACCGAACGCTCGACCCGCTGTTCGGGATTGTAGATCGTTTCGTTAGTTTGCCGCTTGTCCGTATTAAGCCGGGCGGCGACGCTGATCTGGAAATTCTTCAAGCTGAGATAGGGCGCCAAGGTCTTGCGCACCGAATCCTGGATTTCCTGCGAGACGCTTTTTTGCAGGGCCAGCATGTTGCTCGGCGCTTGGTCCATCGAATCCGATCCCGAGGCGAGCAGCAGGCCGTCGACATTCAGCACCGTCACTTCGTCGAGCTTCATGCCCGGAACCGCGGCGGCGACAAGATGGCGGATCGCCTGGGCCGTGCTGGTGTCGTCGGGGACCTCGGTTCGAATGACGACGGAGGCGGAGGGCGGCTGCCTCTCGCGACGGAACGATCCCTCATCCCCCATCACGATATGCACACGCGCGGCCTTGACGCCGTGCATCATCTGAATGGTGCGGGCGAGTTCGCCTTCCATCGCGCGCACTCGCGTCACCTCCTGCATGAAGGATGTAAGGCCGAGCGAGCCGAGCTTGTCGAACAATTCGTTGCCGACGCTGCCGCTATGCGGCAGTCCCTTTTCCGCCAGCGTCATCCGGGCGAAGGCGGCCTGGCCAACCGGAACCAGGATGGCGGCGCCGTCGGTGCTGACGTCGAAGGAAATGCCCGCCTCGCGGAGCGCCGCGCCGATCGTTACAACGTCGTCCCGGTCGAGCCCGGAATAGAGCGTCTCGTTGGACGGCCGGCTGAGATAATAGCCGCTGAGCCCCGTCACGGCGAAAACGCTGACCCCGATCAGGCCGAGTACGGCCAAACGCCGCGCCCCGAGGGCGAGCAGGTTCTTCCAGAGCCGCTCCGCCTGCGCCAGGGCGTTCATGCGAGGTCCCACGCTGTCTCACGTGTCATGAACTCACTCTTGACGGCGGAGCTTGCGCGGAGGTTGCTTGGGAGGAAGTCGGCGCGGCCGGCCTTTCGCGATCGCGGCGGACGAGCGCCCGTTGCTGCGGCGAGGGGCCGTTTTACGCGAAATTAATCCGCCGGCGGCATAGTCGCGCGGCCGAGGCGTCTGGGCGAAGACCAGGCGTCGGCGAAAACACGACGGGGTGGGCCCTTGCCGGGCCTATAGGCATTAAGCCGTTCCGTCGTCGCGGTGTGAGTCCGAATGTCAACGAAAAAAGGCTCGCGAGCCTAAAAGGAAACACACCCAATGAATACGTCTTCAATTCTGACGAACTCGTCGGCTCTGACGGCGCTCGAATCCCTAAATCAGACCGAGCAAGCCCTCTCCCAAACCCAGAACGAAGTCTCCACCGGTCTCAAAGTGTCCAGCGCCGCCGACAACGCCGCTTATTGGTCGATTGCGACCCAGCTCAATGCGGATGGCGGCGTCGTCCACGCGGTCAATGACGCATTGTCGGAAAGCAATCAGATTCTCAGCACCGCGACCTCGGCGATCCAGTCGATCATCACGACGATCGGCTCCATCGAAACGGCCCTGACCCAGGCCGCGAATCCGGGCGCCGACATCTCCGCGATCCAAACGACGGTCACGGCGCTCGGCAAGCAGTTGCTCGACGCCGTAAGCGGCGCCTCGTTCAACGGCGTCAACCTGCTTGACGGCAGCCAGGACGCGGCGGCTTTGCAGTTCGTCTCCGGCTTCAACGCCACCTCGACGGGCGGCACGTTCAACACGATCTCGTTCCAATCGGCTGCGCTTTACAATGCGGGGGCCGGCAGCCTGGTCCAGAGCGGCACGGACCTGACCAACATCACGGTGACGACCGCGAACGCCTCGACCGAGCTGACCAACGTCCAGGCGGCGCTGACCGCCGTGACGGCTTACTCCTCGCAGATCGGCTCGACCCAGGACCGCATGAACGCGGCCTCGAACTTCAATTCGGCGCTGTCGACGGACTATACGAACGGCGTCAGCGGCCTGGTCGATGCGGACATGAACGAAGCGTCGACGCGTTTGCAGGCGTTGCAGACTCAGCAGCAGCTCGGCATCCAATCGTTGTCGATCGCCAACCAGAACAGCCAATTGATCCTCAAGCTGTTCGGCGCCTAAACACGAGGCCGGTCAAGCCGGCCCTGCGATATCGCCAAGGCCGCGCGTCGACAGGCGGGCGGCCTTTTCGTTTCTCGGCAGCCGGCGACGCGTCGCGTTACGACACCGACCGGACCAGGCTGCCGATCAGCATGTTCCAGCCGTCGATCAGTACGAAGAACAGGATTTTCACCGGCAGCGAGATGATCGCCGGCGGCAACATCATCATGCCCATCGCCATCGTCAATGTCGCGACGATCATGTCGATGACCAGGAAGGGCAGCACGATCAAAAAGCCGATCTCGAAGCCCCGCCGGAGTTCGGAAATCATGAAGGCCGGGACGAGCAAGCGCAGGTCGATCGTCGAGCGGTCCTTGATCTGAAAGTTGCCCTTCGAGAGATCCTCGAACAGATTCAAGTCTTTATCGCGGACTTGCGCGAGCATGAACTCGCGGAAGGGCTGGGTGACGGCCGCATATGCCTCCTGCTGATTGATCTCATTGTCCATCAGCGGCTTGACGCCGTTCTGCCAGGCCCGATCGAAAGTCGGCGCCATGACGAAGAACGTCATGAACAGCGACAGACTGATCAGCACCAGATTGGCGGGCGTGCTTTGCAGGCCGAGGCCAGTCCGCAAGAAGGACAGCGCGACGATGAACCGGGTGAAGCTCGTCACCATGATCAGCAGGCCCGGCGCCACTGAAAGAACGGTCAGGATCGCGGCGACCTGAATGATGCGCGCAGTGGCCGAGGCGCCGTTATTGGGCAGCAGCGCGCCGAGATCGACGGTTTGCGCCGCCGCGCTCGCCGTCATGGCGAGCAGCGCGAAACCGATAAGGACGAGCCGTTTCATTGGACGACCAGAGTTTTGATGACAAGCTCCTTGACCGCCCCGTTCGAGCGGATCGCGGCGCGTTCGTTGAGATCTTGCCTGAGGTTCTGCAGGCCGATGGGACCTTGAATCTGCGCCGACGTGACCGTCCGGATATAGGCCAGGAGGTCGTTGGCGATTTCGGCGGCCAAAGCTTCCGGATGCTTGACCATGCTGGAATCGAAAATCATCGACGCCTCCAGACGGACCCACATTTCCTGCGGCGAGCCGAGATTGGTGACGATCGGCGGCAGGTCGAAGAGGTTCGTGGTCGGCGCAACGGCCGCATCGGCCGAACTTTCAGGCGCCGACTGGTCCTTCGCGGCTTGCCCGCCCGAAGCGGGGCCGGGATGCGGCGCAAAGAACGCGCCGACTGCGCCGGCGAGCATCGTGACGACGAGGAGCGCTGCGGCGAACTGGCCGAATGATCCCGTCGCTTCGCCGCGATTGGTGGCCGGGGCCGCCATGCGATCAGCGTCCTTTCCTGTTTAGAACGGCCTGAACCTGTCCCAAATCTGCTGTCCCCAATTTGGTTGCTGCACGTCCATCAGGCGGCCGCGGCCGCCATAGGAGATGCGGGCCTCGGCGATGCGGTCGTAGGAGATGGTGTTGTTGCGGGAAATGTCCCACGGCCTGACGATGCCGGCGACCGTCAATTGACGCAGTTCGTAATTGACGCGGACCTCCTGCGAACCGCTGATGACGAGATTGCCGTTGGGCAAAACTTCGGTGACGACAGCGGCGACGGAGACCTGAATCTGCTCCGAGCGATCGATATTGCCTTGGCCTTGCGTCGTCGACGTCGAGTTCACGTCGGCGGTCAAGGTCGGCGGATTAGAAGAAGTCGAACCGCCTGGCGTGTAGTTCCAGTCCGTCTCCCACCCGACCTTGGCGCTCTGCGAGCGGTCGGTCGTGTTGCCGAACGTCGCCTTGTCGTTGATCGAGATGACGACCGTGATGACGTCGCCGACCTTAGTGACCCGCTGATCGCTGTAGAGGTCGGCGGCGCTCGCCTCGAACATCGATTGCGGATTGCTGCGCAGCGGCGGCGGCGAAATGGGGACGTTCGCGACCACGCCGGCGGTCGGCGCCGCCAGGCCGCTGCCGACCGGCGAGAGACTCGGTTCGCGCATGAATTCGCCGGGACCGCCGGCGCAACCGGCTAGAGCCAAGCCGACAAGTCCGGCGGCGACCAAGGACGCGTGGCGAAACCGCATCAAGACTTCTTTCCGTCGGCGGGTAGCGGCTGAACGCCGCTCGGCGGCGGGGCCGTTGTCGGGGCCGTCGCGTTTGCGCTCTTCGCCGCGCCCGAGATCAAATCGGCCAGCTTGGCGGCGCGCGCCGCGTCCATCTCGTCGAGAATCGCGCCGGCGGCGCGCGGACTGAGCTTGCTGAGGATCGCCGCGGCGCTGACATCGTCCATCGCGCTCAATTGCAAAGAGGCGGCCTCGGGCTGCATTTTCGAATAGATCGCGACGACGTCGCCGGTCGCCTTGTCCAGCATGTCCTGGCGCTTGGTCACCCAATCGCGCGCTTCGGCCTCCTTGGCGTCGAGTTCGGCGATCCTCTGCTTGATCTGCGCATCGAGCTCGTTGAGACGCTTCATCTGCCAGGCGATGCGCGCCTCGACCGCGGTCGGCGCGATATTCGCGCAAAAGCGCGCGACGCCGTCGCCGGCCTCGGCCTCGGCTTTGCCCGTTTCGATGTCTGGTTTCTTTAAGTCCTGCGTCGCGGCGGTCATCGGCGGCGCCGCGACGAGCATTGCGACGCAAGTCCTCAGAAAGAGCGATTTTCGTTTCGACATCACGACGCCGGCGCGAGGATTGAGAAGACGCGTCGCTCAAAATGCTCAGGCCAGCTTGCGCCGGGCTGACGCTCTCGTTCAGGTCGCCGGGGACGAGCGAGATAGTTCAGGATGCGACCGCCAAATGCTGCTGGAAGAGAGCTCGGAGCGGGGCTCCCCTCCGCGATCAAGCGAAGCGGAACGGCGGGCGCGGGAAGGCGAGCGGCCTCAAGAGTTTCCACCGTCGAAAAATCGCCTATTGGACAACCAGTTCCGCCTGCAGCGCGCCGGCTGTCTTGATCGCCTGGAGGATCGCGATAATGCCGTCCGGCTTCAGCCCGATTCGATTAAGCCCGGCGACCAGGGTTCTCAGGCTCGCGCCGCCGACAATGGCCATTTGACCGCCCTGCTGGCTCGCATTGATCTGGGTTTGGGAAGTGACGACCGTTTTGCCTTTCGAGAAGGGCTCCGGCTGGGAGACCTGCGGCGTCTCCGTCACCCGGACGGTCAGGGTTCCATGGGTGACCGCGACCGGCGAAATCTGGACATCCTGACCGATCACCACCGTGCCGCTGCGCGAATCGACGACGACCCGGGCGACCGTATCGGGCTCGATCAGCAGGTCGCCGATTTCGGCGATGAACCGGGTGGCGCTGATCTGCGGCGGCCGCAACATGGCGACGCTGCGGTAATCCAGCTCATGGGCGACGCGCCGGCCGAATCGCTCGCCGGCGAAGGCGTTGATCGCATCGGCGATCCTGACCGCAGTGTTGTAGTCGGGGTTCTTCAACTCCAAAGTCAGCGCGCCGTCATCGGTGATCGGCGGCAGCGCCTTTTCGACCAACGCGCCATTGGCGATTCGCCCGGCGGTCGGCACGCCTTGCGAGAGCGTCTCCGATTGTCCCGCGACGCCGAAGCCGGTCACCGACACCGAGCCCTGAGCGCTGGCGTAGACGAGGCCGTCCGTCCCGGATAGCGTCGTCAACATCAGCGTGCCGCCCAAGAGGGACGACGCGTCGCCGAGCGACGACACGGTGACGTCGATGCGCGAGCCGACCGCCACGGCCGGCGGCAGGTCCGCCGTGACGATCACCGCCGCGACGTTGCGATTGCGCAAATTGGCGCCGCGCACGATCAGGCCCATGCGGTCGAACATGTTCTGAATGGCCTGCTGCGTGAACGGCGAATTGTTCAGCGTATCGCCGGTCCCTTGCAGTCCGACCACGAGGCCGTAGCCGATCAACTGATTGTCGCGCACGCCGCGCACCGAGGCGATGTCCTTGATCCGCACCGCGGCCGAGGCTTGGGCGCTGATCAGGCAAAGCAGCAGGACGACCGCCAAGCGCCGCATCAGCCGCCGCTCACACGCACGGAGCCGTCGGGTTGGATGACGCCGGACACTGTCAAACCGCTGTCGGCGTTGCGCACCTTGATCGTATCGCCGACCGCGCCGTCCTGCAGCGCGGAGGCCGAGGTCACGATGCTCAAGCCGCCGTCGATGTAAAAGAGCCTGACCTCCGCCCCGTTGGCGACAGCGCGCGGATTGTTGAGAGCGACGGGCAGGATCGCCCGGCCTGGCAACAGCGTGCGACGCGCCATCTTGCCGACCACGCCCGAGCGCGAGCGGATCATCGAATCGACCGCTCCCTGGACTTCGCTCGCGGGCACGTCCATCAGCATATCGTCGCGGATGACGTCGCCGGGATAGATCACCATCCGCGGCACCGGCGTCATCGCGACTTCGGCGTCCGTCCCTTGCTGCGCCAAGCCGGCGCCCGACGCCAGGGCCAGCGCAACGCCGGCGGCGGCGCTGGCGAGCGCCCATCGTCTCGCGCGAAGCTTCATCAAGCGCCTCCTAGCCTCGCAAATTCGAAATCGTCCCGGCCATCTGGTCGGCCGCCTGAATCACTTTCGAGTTCATCTCATAGGCGCGCTGCGCGGCGATGAGATTGGTGATCTCGGTGACAGGATCGACGTTCGACGCCTCGAGATAGCCTTGTTGGATCGTGCCGAATGCTGTGTCGCCCGGCACGCCCACCGCCGGCGGTCCGGACGCGGCGGTCTGTTGATAGAGATTGTTGCCGAGCGGCAGCAGCCCGGCCTCGTTGATGAAGTTCGCGGTGGTGAGCTGGCCGAGCTGCTGCGGATTAGTCGTGCCGGGAATCGTCGCCGAAACGACGCCGGTCTGACTGACGACGACCTTGGTCGCGTTGGGCGGAATGGTGATCGCCGGGATCACGGTATAACCGTCAGTCGTCACCAATTGGCCGTTGGCGTTGGTGTTGAAAGCGCCGTCGCGTGTATAAACCGTATCGCCGTTCGGCGTCGTCACCTGGAAAAAGCCGCGGCCATTGATCGCCCAATCGAGCGAGTTGCTGGTCTGCGTCAGGGTCCCTTGCATGTGCAGCGTGCGGATGGCGGCCGTGCGCACGCCGAGGCCGATTTGCGCGCCCTCCGGAATGGTCGCGTCGCGACCGCGGCTGGCGACGCCCATCAGCCGCTCGCTTTGGTAGAGGAGATCGGTGAACTCGGCCCGCGACCGTTTGAAGCCGGTCGTGTTGATGTTGGCGATGTTGTTCGCAATGACTTCGATGTTCTGTTCTTGCGCATTCATGCCGGTGGCGGCGATGGCGAGGGCTCTCATGATCGTATCGTCCTCAGATCGCCATGCGGCTGATTTCTTGATAGGCGGAGACCGCCTTGTCGCGGAGCGCCAACGCTGTCTGCAACGTGCGCTGCGCCGCCATGACGCCCTCGACCACTTTGAAAGCGGGGACCGAGCCTTGCAGGCCCTGGATCGCCAGACCTTCGCCGGTTTGCATCGCGCCGATCGCATCGTTGACGACTTGACCGAGCACGGCTCCGAAATCGCCGCCGGTCGCTTCGCTGACCGAGCCGGAGACGCCGCCGGCGCCAAACGATTGCGATGCGGATTTGGTCGCGCTCAGCGCGGTGACGCCGTCGATCATTATGCATCCTTCAGAAGGTTGACGGTTTGATTCATCAGATCGGCCGACTGCTTGGCGACCTGGAGATTGGCTTCATACGAGCGATTGGCCTCGCGCATGTCGGCAAGCTCGACGAGCAGATCGACATTCGGCATCTTGACGAAGCCCTTCGCGTCGGCCGCCGGATTGCCCGGGTCGAGTTCGACCTTGAACGGCGTTTCGTCGACGCCGACGTTCTTGACATGGACGACCGGCAGGCCGAGCGTTCGATCCAATTCGCTGTCGAACGTGATGGTCTTGCGCGCGTAAGGATCTGCGCCGGGCGTCGAACCGGTCGATTGCGCATTGGCGATGTTTTCCGAAATGACGCGCAAGCGCGCCGACTGCGCCTGCAAGCCGGACCCGGCGATGCGCAAAGAAGCCTGCAACGGATCGAGCGACGCCATGACCGATCACTTCAACGCGGAGAGCAGCATTTGGTGAAAAACCCGCTTGATATTGGTGTTCATCGTATAGCTGCGGTTGATGTCCCCTTCCTTGATCATCTCCCGCTCAAGGCTGACGGAATTGCCCGAGAGCGTCGTCTCCCAGCCGTCGCTGTCGACCGGCTGCGCCTCGGCCGCGATCTCCTCGTCGGCCGGGACGATATGGGCGGGATTCGTCGCCGCCATCGTGACCTGCGCCTGATCGAGGATCTCGGCGAAAGGCCGAATGTCTTTCGCGCGATAGCCGGGCGTGTTGGCGTTCGCGATATTGTCGGCGACCAGAGTCTGACGCGCCGTCAGCCACTTCGCCTGCTGCGACGCGAGCTGGAGAAGATAGATCTGAGACAAACGACGCCTCGCGAGAAACCTGCCAGGAAGCTATCGGTCCAGTCTTGCCTGAGGCTGGCGTCGCGACCGCCCGCCTCAGGCAATCACCCGTGCAGCAGCGGTCGCTCGCCCGTCGGCAGCCGGGCGTCGGCGATCGCCGCCGCCAAACGTTGAGTCTTTTCGGCCGGGTCCAGCCCCGTTTCGTCAAAAAGGATGTCCATGACTTCGACGCCGGCGCGCGAGCGACCCAGCATCAGCCTGAAGAATACGCAAACCGGCGCGTTGCGGAACTCCATGTCGAGCGCGATGGTCGGGGCCGAATTCCAATCGACGCTGCAGCCGGCGGACAGCGCGTATTTCAACACGCCAGGCTTGAAATAGAGCTCGGTCGAGGAGTTGACCAAATCGGCGATATTGGCGTCCTGACGGTTGCGGATCATGAACATGAGTTCGGAAGCGTCGGCCAGCCGAAGCTCCGTGGCGACGTCGACGATGCCGTCGGCGACGAGTTTCTCTTGGGCGCGCAAGTGACTTCTGGACTCGTCGATGGTCATTGCGCCCTGCCCTCCCTTAAAATCGGCCAATGGCTCTTCTTCTGCTGGATGAAGTGAATGAGCTCGGCCACCGCACGATAGAATTCCGGCGGGATTTGCGCGTCGACCTTCACCGCGTCGTAGAGCGAACGGGCGAGGGGCTTGTCTTCGATCACCGGAATATTGTGCTCCTCCGCGATCTCGCGGATCTTGAGCGCGATCAGGTCGAGCCCCTTGGCGACGACGATCGGCGCGCCGCCTTCGCTGCGCACATAGCGTAGCGCAACCGCGTAATGGGTCGGATTGGCGACGACCATCGTCGCTCTGGGCACCGCCTTGAGCATGCGTTTGCGCGAGCGGTCGAGCCGGATCGAGCGGAAGCGCGCCTTGAGCAGACGGTCCCCTTCGGTCTGCTTGATCTCCTCCTTGATCTCCTGACGGCTCATCCTTTGTCCGCGCAACCAATGGAAGCGCGCCCAGACAATGTCCGCCGCAGCGACGACGAGCGTCGCCGCCACGCTGGCCGAGATCAAGCGGATGGCGAGATCGAGGATCCGCTCGGGCAAGCCGCCCACGTCGTAGAACATCGAATTGACGAGCATGATGCGCTGCCCGTTCAGCACGATGGCGACGATGCCGACGACGGCGGCGAACTTGACCACGCTCTTGAGGAATTCCGTCAAGCCGCGAAGCCCGTAGATTCGGGAAAACCCGCCGCGAATGGAAAGACGGGAAAGATCGGGCATGATCCTGTCGATCACGAAGCGCGGCGCGTTCTGAGCGGCGGAGGCGACGATTCCGGCGACAATGAACAGAGCGAAAATCGGCGCCAGAAACATCAGCGCGTCGAGCAGCATCAAATTTCCGAGGGCGATCGCGTCGCTGCCTCGGTCGAGGCGCCAGCCGGCGGGATCGTCGATAAAGTGGATGAGCGCGCCGGCGAGGCGGCCGGCCGCTTCGCGGAAGAAAAAGGCCATGACGACGAGCATCGAAGCGAGCGAGGCGAGCAGCGCCACTTCGCGCGACGTCGGCACGACGCCGCGCTCGATCGCATCGGCGAGCCGCTTCTCTGTCGGCTCCTCGGTCTGACTTTCTTTGTCGACTTCTTCGGCCATATCGGCCTCGAATCCTTAATTTACGCCGCTTCCTCGCCTTCGGACGCGCCGATTTCAATTTCGCCGCGCTGCGCCATGCCGAGCACGATTTCGGCGATCGCCCGCCGCGCTTTGGCGATGTCGCGCTGCGAAACGGAGGCGCCGTTCGCGAGCTCGCTTTCGACCAGGCGCCGCGCGCGCGAAGCCATCGACGACAGCACGGTGTCGCGGAAAGCCGTTTCGGTGCCGCGCAGCGCCGCGACGATCGTCTCCGTCTGCAGATTATCGAACAGGAGCGCGCGCGCCCGATTGGAAAGATTGGGCAGATCGTCGAACGTGAACAGCATCTTCTTGAGGATCGCGGCGTCCTTAGGCTGCGCCTCGCTGATCGTCTGGATGACGTCTTCGACAGCGTTCGGGTCCAACCGATTGACGATGTCGGCGATGCGCGCGCGGCTATCGGTCCCGGCCGCGCGGGCGGCGCTCTTGAGCAGGTCCTCCTGCAGCGCGGCTTCGACGATCCTGAGCGCTTCGTTCGAAACCTCGGCCGGCGCGATCATGCGAATCAGGAGATCGTTGCGCAGGTCGCGCGGCAATTGCGCGACGACCTTGGCGGCTGACGCCGGGCTCACCTTCGAGAGAATGAAAGCGGCGGTCTGCGGGTGCTCTTTCTCGATATAGGCGGCCAATGCGGCTTCGGGGGCGCCGGCGAGCCTTTCCCACAGGCTCGAATTCGAACTGCCCAAAACGTCGGAAAGAATGTCCGCCGCCTCTTCCGGCGGCAGCGCCCCGGTCAGCAACTGCTCGGCTTCGCTAGCGTTGCCGAGAAGATCAGCGCCGGCCGTGAAGCATTCGGTGAATTCTTCGACCAGCTTGTCGAGCGCCTCGCTGGATATGGCGCCGAGATGGGCGGCCGCGCGCGTGATCTGGCGCAGCTCCAACTGGTCGAAGCGCTTGAGCAAGCGCGCCGCAAGCGGCTTGCCCATCGCGAGCAGCAGCGCGGCGGATTTCTCGGCGCCAGTCAAGATCCGCGACGGCGCAGCGTAGTCGGCGGCGGCGATTGCGGTCATGGCGCTAAGCCGCCTTGTCGGCGTTTGACGCGACAATCTCGGTCAGGGAGACGCCGAAGCGCGATGAGGCTTCGTCGACGACCACGACCTCGCCGCGCGCGACAATGCGGCCGTTGACCACAACGTTGACGGGCTCGCCGACCCGCTGATCGAGCGCGACGACCGCGCCGCGGCCGAGCTTCATGAGGCTCGCCACCGGCATCGTGGTGGTGCCCAAGACGACCTGGACGGTCACCGGAATCTTGAGGATCGTCTCATAATTGACGCCCTCCTTCACGCCGGGGGCGGAGGCGTCCGGCGGAGCGGCCATGGCCGCGCCGTCGACGGCGAAATCCGTCATCGCGGCGGCGGCTTCTTCTTCATCGGTCATGTTTCAACGCCTTTGTTTGACGCTTGAACGCGCGTGGGGCTTCAGCGGAAAGGGTCAATTTGCGAGCGCGGCGTCGAGCATGCCGTCCTCCGGCTCGATCGGCTCCTCGATTTCCAGCTTGTAGCGGCCTTCGCCTTGGACGACCTTGCACCAGAAGAGATTCTGGCCGCCGCTCTCGAGCCGCACCCGCCCCGACCCGTCGCCAGGCAAATCGAGCACGCGGCCGACGACGAGTTCGGCGATTTCGCCGAGGGTCATTTCGAATTCTTCGAGCACGCCGGTGATCGGAATCAGCGCCGAGCTGACGCCCGCCTTCATCTGCTTGGCCCAGCGCGGGTCGATCGCCGGCGCTTCGCTCTCCGGATCTTTCGCGAGCTTCGTCCGGATAGGCAGCAGTGTCGGCTGCGGAATGATCACGCGCATGCGGCCGCTCTCGCCCGCGGCCAGGAGGCGCAACCGCGCCATCACGGCCGGCATGTCGCGCCGGCCGAGGAGCTGGATGTCGGCGATCGGCTCCTGACGCTCGAATGCGAAAGCGGCTTCGGTGAAGCCGGCGAAGCCGGCCGACAGCGCCTCAGCCGCCGCTCGCGACGCTTTCTCGACCAGTCCAGCCTCGATGCGGGTGACCGGCCGGATCGGCTTCTCTCGGCGCGTTTGCGGCGGCTGTTTTGCGCCAAAGGCGATATGGGCCAACGCCTCGGCGAAGTCCCGGTCGAAAATCGTCAAGGCGCGGGCGTCGAGATCGGGACAATGGAGCACGCCCGCCAGCAAGCCCCGGCATTCGCCCAGCGCGTCGAACAGCGAGGTCGTCTCGATCGCCTCGACGGCGAACAGGGCTTCGCCGCGGCACAGCGGCGCGAGACCCTGCGCCAGGCGTTCGGCGAATTGGTCGAACACGATCACGAGACCCGGCAGGCGATCGACCGAGAGATTGGACTGGTCGACCAGCGGGTCGTGCGGGCGTCGCGCCGCAGACGAAGCGCCGGAGAGTTCGGCCGTCATCGCTTACGCCGCCTCTCTGATTGCGGCGTCGGCGGGGGCCCCGGCGGAGATCGTCTCGTTCTCCACCGTATCGATCGTCGGACGCTCGCGCGAAGGAATGGTCTTGCGGCCGAACTCGACCGCGACTTGCGGCATGGCGCCGTTCATGAAGGCGAGCAGCGTCTGCTTGACCAGGGTGAACGTCCGCATTTGTTTGCGGCGTATGATCTTGATCTTCTGGGCGAGCGGCGAAACGAGGGCGTACGAGAAGAATATGCCGCCGAACGTGCCGACCAGCGCGGCGCCGATCAGGCCGCCGAGCAATTCCGGCGATTGGTCGAGAGCGCCCATCGCGTGAATGACGCCGAGCACGGCGGCGATGATGCCGAGCGCGGGCAGAGCGTCGCTGATCTGCGTCAGGGCGTGGACAGGCTTGAGGTGATCGTAGGTCAAGGTCTGGATCTCCTCGTCCATCAGCGCCTCGATTTCATGCGTGCGCGCATTGCCGATGATGATCAGGCGGCAATAGTCGCAGATGAAAGTCGTCACGTCGTGATTGGCCAAGAGATTGGGGTACGCCTTGAAAATCTCCGATTCTTTCGGATTGTCGAAATGGCCTTCGACCTCGTTGCGGGCTTTGCCGCGCAATTCGCGCATCAGCGCGTGCAGCACGCTGAGCACGTCGAGAAAGTCGCGCGATTTCGGCGCCTTGTCGAAGATCGCCTCGACGATCGCCTTGCCGCAATCCTTGATCGTCGGCAGTGGGTTGGCGACCACGAAAATCCCAAGCGCCGAACCCGCAATGATCACGAATTCGAACGGCTGCATGAGGACTTGCAGGTGGCCGCCAAGCGCCGCGTAGCCGCCCAGAATGCAGCCGATGGCGATGATCAGGCCGATGACGAAGTTCAAGTCGCTCTCCCGCTGCGCAAGTCGCAAGCGAACCTGCGCCGCTGAGCTTGCGCGAGGCTTTCTGGCGGCGCGCCAGTTTCGCGCAAGTCGGCGATGGAATGGTGTTTCTCAAAGCAACGGCGCGACAGCGGCGCCCGGCCGCGCCTTCGGCCGGCGATGGGACGTCCATGCAATCTGGGCTTTATGTATCTCTTTCCGGCCAGGTGGCGCTGGAGCGTCGGCTGGAGACGATCGCCAGCAATGTCGCAAACATGAACACGGTCGGCTATCGCGCCGACGGGGTGTCGTTCGCGGCGGAGCTCGCCAAGGCCGGCGATCAGCAGGTCGCTTTCGCTTCGAGCGGGCAGAGCTTCATCTCGCGGGTCGCCGGTCCGCTGACCAGGACCGGCAATCCGCTCGATCTCGCCGTGCAAGGCGACGGCTGGTTCGCCATCCAGACGCCGAACGGGATCGCCTATACGCGCGACGGCCGCATGCAGCTCACCGAAAGCGGCGCGCTGCAGACCGTCAACGGCTATCAAGTGCTCGACGCCGGCGGCTCGCCCATCCAGATTGACGCCAGCGCCGGCGACCCGACCGTCGCCGCCGACGGTATGATCACCCAGGACGGCAAGCAGATCGCGGCGATCGGCCTCTTTTCGATCCCGGACGACGCCAACCTGACCCGCACGGTCAATTCCGGCGTGATCCCCGACAAGCCGGCGACGCCGATTCTCGACTTCACCCAGAACGGCGTCATTCAAGGTTCGGTGGAGGGATCGAACGTCAATCCAATCCGGGAGATGAGCAAGCTCATCGAGGTGACGCGGACGTTCGACAGCGTCAGCTCGGCGATGAGCCAATCCGAATCCTCGCTGCAAGACGCGATCAAGACATTGGGCGGCGCGGCGTGAGCGCGGCAGGAGGCCTCTTTTGAAGACGCAGAACCAGCAGCGTCCGCTGAACGCGCTCGATCGGCTCGAGAGCGCGATGGCGTGGGGACGGAAGAACCTGGAGCCTGTGCGAATCAGCGGCGTCGTCACCGAAGTGGCGATGTCGCATTACCGCGTCGCCGGCCTGTCTCGCTTCCTCAAACTCGGCGAATGCGTCAGCCTCGACATTGGCGATCGCGTGCAGTACGGCGAAGTGGTCCGCATCGAGAACGGCCATGTCACGCTGAAGCCGTTCGAATCGCGTTGCGACGCCGGCATCGGCACGCGCGCCTATCGCGCCGAGAATCTTTCGCTGTCGCCGCACCCGAAATGGAAGGGCCGGGCGGTCGACGCCTTGGGCCGGCCGATCGACGGCGGCGGGCCGCTCGAATTGGGCGAGCGCGTCATGCCGCTCGACGCCGAGCCGCCGGCGGCGTTGCGCCGAGCCCGAGTCAAGCGTCCGATCAAAACTGGCATCAGGGTGATCGACCTGTTCTCGCCGCTTTGCGCCGGCCAGCGCATCGGCGTCTTCGCGGGCTCGGGCGTCGGCAAGTCCTCGCTGCTGGCGATGCTGGCGCGCGCGCCCGATTTCGACACGGTGGTGATCGCGCTGGTCGGCGAGCGCGGCCGGGAAGTGCGCGAGTTCCTCGACGACGCGCTCGCCGCCTATCGCAGCGAGGCCGTCGCCGTCGTCTCGACCGGCGATGAAAGCCCGATGATGCGCCGCCTCGCGCCAAAGACGGCGATGACGATCGCCGAATATTTCCGGGACCGCGGCGACGCCGTGCTGCTCATCATCGATTCGGTGACCCGCTTCGCGCACGCGGCGCGCGACGTCGCGCTCGCCGCCGGCGAGCCGGCGGTCGCCCGCGGCTACGCGCCGAGCGTATTCTCCGACCTGCCGCGCTTGCTCGAACGAGCCGGGCCGGGCGAAGAGGGCGGCGGCTCGATCACCGGATTCTTCTCGGTTCTCGTCGACGGCGACGACCATAACGATCCGGTCGCCGACTCGATCCGCGGCACGCTCGACGGCCATATTGTGCTCGACCGCGCCATAGCCGATCAGGGTCGCTATCCCGCCGTCAACATCCTCTCGTCGATCTCGCGCTTGGCGCATTACGGCTGGACGGCCGATCAACGCGCCTTGGTGGCGAGATTGCGCACGCTCATCGCCCGCTACGAGGATACGCGCGACTTGCGGCTGATGGGCGGCTACACGCCGGGCGCCGACCCAACCTTGGATCAGGCGGTCAACATCGTGCCGAAAATCTACGAGGCCATGACCCAGGCCATCTCGGCGCCCCTGTCCGAAGACGCTTTCCAGGAGCTGGCCGCAGCGCTCACTGCGGAAATCAAGCCGGACAAGCCGACGAAGTGACGCACCCATGAAATGCAGGAGTTGATCATCATGGCCGACGGCGGCGCGCCGCCCTCCGCTTCCTGGCGTAAGCCGAAATTTAATCTGACGAGCGATCGCGCGCTCGCCGGCTGCGGCGTGGCGCTCGCCTTATGGTCGATGGCTTTCGCCGGCTACATGATCAGCGACCGCGATCGACAGCCCTATTTTCTGGGTTTGGAGTATCTGGCGATTTTCACCAAGCCGAGCCACGGCCTCAGAGTCGCGGCCCATCCCGCGCCGCCAGCCGCCCTCGCCCGGCTCGACGCGCCGAGCGATCAGAACGGCGTCGACCCGACGCCGACCGGCTCGATCGCCAGCGCGACGCGCGCGGACCCGCCCGACGGCGCGGGCCTGCCGCCGCCGCGTTATCGGCTGGTTTCGGCGAGCCGCGCCGCCGCCTGGGTCGAGAGCGAACTCGGTTTCCGGCAAGTCAAGCCTGGAGAGATCCTGTCCGGCTTCGGCTGGGTCGCCGCAATCGAGCAGCGCAATGGCCGATGGGCGCTGGTGGCCGACAGCGGCTCGATCCTCGAATTGAGCGACGCCGTCTCGTTCTCGCCGGCCGAACAGGATCCTGACAAGCGTTTCGCGAGGCGGATGATTTTCGGCCGGCCGCAGTAACCCGACCGGAAAAATGGAGAAGGCGCGAGCTATCTCCGCTTCGGCGCCGCCAGCTCGGCCCGCGCGCGGTCGATCAGCATATTGGCGATAGCGACGCGCCGATCGGCGATCGCGCGCAGCGATTCAGGGCAGCGGTCCGGGTGATTGCGCCACATGAACCGACGCTTCGCTCGATTGAGCTCGGCTTCGCTCGCAGCGCGATCGAGACCGAGCTCGCGCGCGATCGCCTCGGGATCCTCGCCCGAACAAGGTTCGATCTCCTGCGGCGGCTCGTCGGCCTCGTCGAAGACGTCCGGCGAAGCCTGCGCCGCGCCCGCTTCGTTCTCGAGAATGGGAAAGGCGGCGCTCGCCGCAATGTCGAGGGCGCGCCGAGCGCCTTCGGCGCGCGGCCGCGACCGTTCGAGATCGGCGAGGACCTGATCAAAGAGCGCGCCCGGCGCATGCTGAAACGCGTTCTTCATGGCGCGCCGTGAACACTTCGAGACGCAACCTGCGCGGCGTCGTTCATGCCGCGGCGTCGACTGCGACGCGATTGCGGCCGCTGATCTTCGCCTCGTAGAGCTTCGCGTCGACGCGTTTGATCAGAGCCTCGGGTCCTTCCCCGGGCCTGAGCTGGGCGACGCCGAACGAGGCCGTGATCGTGCCGATTCGTTGGCCAGTGCCGCTCAACATCCACCGCTTGTGCTCGAGTTGGGCGCGGATATTGTCCGTCATATCGGCGACGTCGCCGAGCGTGGCGTTGGGAAAAATGATCGCAAATTCCTCGCCGCCATAGCGGGCGGCGGTGTCGCGCCCCCTGATGTTGCTCGACAGGAGTTCGCCGAACAGCCTCAGCACCATGTCGCCGACCGGATGACCGAAGCGGTCGTTGATTGTCTTGAAATGATCGAGATCGGCGAGGACGAGGCACATGTCGCCGTCATCGGCTTGAGCTTTGTTGATCTCCTTGATGAGATTGGCGTCGAAAAAGCGCCGATTGCCGAGCGAGGTGAGCGGATCGCGCAGCCCCAATTCGTTGGCCTCGGCGAGCCGGGAGCGGAGCTTCGCCACTTGCTCTCGAGACGATTCGAGGCTCCTCGACAGCTCGTTCATCTTGTTCTGAATTCGCTCGTTCTCGTCGATGAGCGAGGAAACCACCTCGCGGACCTGCTCCGGCTTGTCCAGCGTCGGCAAGTCGCGATTGGCGCGCTCCAATGAATCCGAATAGCGCGAATTGTCCTCCAGATGAGCCTGGATCAATTTGACGATCACCGCCAGAGCGCTATCGAATTGCTGCGCCGTCGGATCGCCTTTCTTGAGCGGCCCGCGGCGTTCGACGGGAGGCTCTATCGGCGCGGCGACGGCTTCCTTGAACTCGCCGAGACCGATGCCGAGAATGCCCAAGGCGATCAGCGCCAGCACGTACAATTCGAGATCGGGCGTCGCGCTCGTCCGGGTCGCGCAGAGCGCGCCGACAATCGCGATGGCCAGGATCACGGCGATCTGGAGAGCCCGTTTGAGCGAAGTTCCGACGCTCATGGCGGATCGATTGCTGCGGGGCGGAAGGAGGCGCGAATCGCGGCTGATCTCGTCGGCGGCGGGCGAGCCGTCCGACCACGCTTGCGACCCCCTCTCTGGACTAGGACCCATCGCCGCATCGCCCCCGTCGCGAGGCGTTGGACGCCGGCGACCTTTGAAACAGAGCTAGCGCGCTCGGCCGGGTTGCAAATCCCGACAGCGCTTTTCAACGGCCCCAATTTTAAGCAAAACGAGTAAACAAATTCATTGTTGCCCGTTTCGCCGATCCGGCGAGCGCGGCAGGCGGCGGCTTTCCGCCGCATCGTTCCGGGTGGCGCTCCGCTCGGATTAGAATACGATTCATCTGACGAATCACGGCCGGGCTCGGGGGCGCGGCCTCCTCGACGACCCTTCTCATGGGAAAGGCGAATGGCGAAAGCTTTGGGGCCGCGGACGAATCATCAGATCAGCTTCGGCGTGCTGGCCGGCGACAGGGCGCATGCGACCGTCATTCCCGTCGATCTCGAATCCGGCGCCTTCGTAGACGGCCCGATCGACGTTCAGGCGCGGCGGACGATGCAAAACCTGCGCGCGCTGCTGCGCGAGGCCGGCGGCGATCTCGACCACGTCGTTCATCTAACCGTCTATCTGGCCGACGCCAAGGATCTGGCCGGGCTTAACGCCGTCTATCGCGAATTCTTCGTACGCGAACCCTACCCGGCGCGAGCGACGATCGTGGCGCGAGAGTTGATCGGCCCGCCGGGCCTACGCCTCCAGGTCAGCGCCGAGGCCTATTTGAAGGACGAGTGAGCTCAACGCCAAACTCCGCCGACCGATCTCGCATTTACGAAGGTCGCCCGTCCCGCGGAAAAGCGAGATCGCCTCGACGGATGATTGCGCGCCCGCCGCGGCATGACTGACGGCGCGCCAACGGAAAGCCATCCCGCCACCCGCTTCTAACCACAAGCTTTAACGCGTCATTAACCATATCGCATTTATCAATTTGATGGCAGTCGAGATGCTTCGGGCCTAATGGCTCCTTAAAGCTCCGGCTGCGCGCGGCTGGGGTTCTACCAAGCTCTCGAGAGGCGCTCGTCGAACGTGCTCGCGTTCGAGGCGGCGGCGCTTTGCCGGCGCCCGGGCCCTCGATCGTTTCCGCTTGCTTGCCCGCTCGCCGCGGTGATGCGTCGATTGCGTGCTCTTGCGTCCTTTCTTTCATCTTGTCGCGAACGAGGAGCGCCGATGTATATTATCGTGGACGAACGAAGCGTCGTGACCGGGGGCTACGCTTCGAGCTTTGATCGTGAAGGCGTATCGTCCGCTGGAATCGACCCGACCGAATTCCGAGACTGGATCGGCAAGGTCAGCGAGGCCGACGTCAACGCGATCGAGGCTTTCCTGATCGGCGATTGCGAGCAGCGCGAATCCTATCCCCGCCTCATCCGCGAGCGCTCGCGCGCGCCGGTCATCTGCCTCAACGAGCGCCCATCGCTCGACCAGACTCTGGATCTGTTCGCCGCCGGCGTGGACGACGTGCTGCGCAAACCCGTCCATGTGCGCGAAATCCTCGCCCGGGTCGGCGCCATCAATCGTCGCAACAAGGCGCAAGCGGATCATGTCACGATCGGCGATCTCCGCGTCTATTTCGACGGCCGCGACCCGGAAGTGAAAGGCGAGCCGCTGCCGCTGCCGCGGCGCGAGCGCCGCATCCTCGAGTATATCGTCAGCAATCGTGGCCGCCGGGTCACCAAGTCGCAGATCTTCAATTCGATCTATGGCCTTTTCGACGAGGACGTGGACGAGAACGTCGTCGAAAGCCACATCTCGAAGCTGCGCAAGAAGCTCAAGCACCGCCTCGGCTTCGACCCGATCGATTCGAAACGCTACCTCGGCTACTGTCTTGAAACCAAGGCCGCCGTCGCCGCGCCGAACGACGCCGCGCCGGAGGTCCGGACGAACGGTTTCTCGTCCTGGCCGCAGGGCTGGTGACGCATCCTCCGGGTCGCCGTAGGACGCTGTGAAATCAGGCCGGGGAAGGAACGCCTTAGACTACCCATCGATTTGGATGAATCCCGCAAACGCCTTCGCTGGCCGGATTCGCGTCGACGGATCGTGCCCGTTAGCCGCCTAGCGAAGGAGCGCCCCTTAAGGGCCGAGATAGAATCAACGCCGCGGGGCTCAGAACAGCTCGAACTCGCCGTCGCCGGAATCCGGACGCGACGGCGAAGCCTCGGGCGTGCGCAGCCGCTCGGCGAGCGCCGACAGCGTCACCGCGGCCGCGGCCGGCTCGGGGTCGAGCGCCCATTGGGCCGGCGCGGATTGGGCGAGCCCGTTCAGGAAGTCGGCGAGGCAGGAGAGCTTCTGGTACGTATGATCCAGCTCCTGCAGCGCCTGCGTCAGCGGCGGTTGGCGCAGGCCGGGAGCGCCGGCCTCGGCGTCGTCCGCCGCGCCGTAGGCGTCGTCGACCGCGCGCGCGGCGCTCCTCAACTCCTCTGCGACCCGCCGCAGCAGATCGGCCAAAGGTTCGGCCTGGGCGATCGTCGAAACTTGCCTGACCGCGTTGCCGGACATGATCCCTCGCGTCAGAAGAGTTCGATCGCGCCGGGGGCGCTCGCCGCGAGCGAAGGCGGCGGCGCCTCGACGATTTCGGCCGGCGCCTCGACAAAGAGTTGGCGGGCATGGCCCGACACGGGCCGATACTCGACCCGCCGGCCGCGTTCGTCGCCGAGGCTTTCGCTGACGATCCGGATGCCTTCCGTGGCGAGAAAGCGCTTGGCGAATTCCGCGTTCAGGAGGCCGATCGGCGACAGGCTCTTCACCACGCTCGCGCCGCCGAACAATTTCGCCTCGAGGCGATGGCGGCTGGCGCCGCGGCGCAAAAGTCCGTTCACCAGAACTTCCATCAAATACGCGCCATAGCGCTCGGCCTCGCTGGTCGGCGAGATGCGGCTCGCGTCGCCCGGCAGGAGGAAATGGTTCATCCCGCCGACGCCGATTTCCGGATCGCGAATGCATGCGGCGACGCAGGACCCGAGAATCGTGGTCAGGACGACGTCGGGATCGTCGGAGACGTGGCACTCGCCTTGAATGACGCGGATATATTTCCGTCCCGCTTGCCTCAGCATCACAGGCCCTTGATGATCGCCTGCAAGGCGGCCTTCAATGAAGCGACGGTGAACGGCTTGGTGACGAAGTTGTTCAAGCCGAACTGCCGCGCCTTCTCGATCAGGGCCTTATCGCCGCGGCCGGTGACCATCACGAACGGCACGTGGCGCGTCGGCTGATAGGCGCGAATGCCCTGAAGCAGGCCGACGCCGTCGAGGCCGGGCATCTCGTAGTCGGAAATAACGAGATGCGCCGGCGTCGTCATCATGTGTTTCAGAGCCTTTTGGCCATCGCTGGCGTAGGTGATCTGGCGAAAGCCGATCTCCTGAAGCGCGTCGATCACGAGCATGCGGCTGGTGGTCGTGTCATCGACGACGAGAACTTTGAGTTGCGCGGCGATAGACATCTCACGTTTTCCCTCTACGTTGCGTGATGGCGATGAGTTGATCCCCCATTCTGGCCAACGGAACTTGTTTCTCGACCGCGCCGAGTTCGAAAGCCGCTCTCGGCATGCCGTAAACGACGCTGGTCGCCTCGTCCTGTCCGAACGTGCTGGCGCCGGCTTCGCGCATCGCCAGCAAGCCATGCGCGCCGTCTTGGCCCATTCCGGTCAAGATCGCGCCGACCGCTCTTTTGCCGATCGTCTTGGCGACGGAAAAGAACATGACGTCGACCGACGGCCGATGGCCGTTGACTGGCGCCGTCTCCTTGAGCCGGCAGCGCCAGTCGCCGGGCGAACCGCCGATTTCGAGATGCGCCACCGATCCCGGCGCGATGTAGACATGGCCGATTTTGAGCGGCGCGCCGTCCTGGGCCTCGGCGACCGCCGGGGCGCAAGCGCGGTTCAGCCGTTCGGCGAGACTCTTGGTGAACAGGCCGGGAATATGCTGGGTGACGATCGTCGGCGGACAGTTCGGCGGAAACCGGGACAGGACGTTCAGCAAGGCTTCGACCCCGCCGGTTGACGACCCGATCGCCACGACGCGGCCGTCCGGTTCGTACGAGGCGCTCGTGCTCTGCGCCAGGCTCCTCGGCGGAGCGGAATATCGATGCGAGAGGCCGGCCAATCGAGCGGAAGCCGCCGCTTTCACCTTAGCGGCAAGGCCGGCGAGAGAATTCTCGTCGCCCGGCGACGGCTTGGCGACGCAGTCCACCGCGCCCAGTTCGAAAGCCCTGACGGTGCATTCGGCGCCGCGGCTGGTCAGGGTCGACACCATGATCACCGGCGTCGGCCTAAGCCGCATGATCTTTTCGAGAAACGAGAGGCCGTCCATTTCCGGCATTTCGACGTCGAGCGTCACGACGTCCGGATTGAGCGCCTTGATCGCCTCGCGCGCCTCCAGCGCGTTGGCGGCTTGACCGACGACTTCGATCGACGGATCGCGCACCAGCTCCGCGGCGATCAAGCCGCGCATGGTGCGCGAATCGTCGACGACGAGGACGCGGACTGGATTCATCGGCGGCCTCCCTCGCTCAAGCGATAGGTCGTTACGCCTTCGCTGCGGAACGCTGCGACGGCCGGCCCGGACAGCCGTTCGGAATGGCCAATATAGAGCACGCCGCCCGGCGCGAGCGCCGAGGCGAAGCGGCCCCAGAGCTTGGCTTGGGTCGGCTGATCGAAGTAGATGACGACGTTTCGGCAGAAGATCGCGTGAAAGAGCCCTTTCATCGGCCACGGCCCGATCAGGTTCAATTGGCGAAAAACGACCAGCCGGCGCAATTCATCCGCCGCGCTGAGCGTTTCGCCGTCCGCGCCGCGTGCGCTGCGAAACCAGCGCTCGCGCAAATTGGCCGGCGCGCCGGCGAGCGCGCGCTCCGAATAGAGGCCGCGTTCGCCGACGGCGACGACGTTCGGATCGATATCGGTGGCGAGAATCTTGACGTCGAAATTGGCGAGGTTCGGCGCCAGCGACAGCAATGTGAGCGCGATCGAATAGGGCTCCTCGCCGCTCGAACAGGCCGAGGACCATAACCGCACCCTTTCGCCGCGCTGAGCCGCCGCGATCAATTGCGGCGCGACGTTGTGCTTCAGATGCTCGAAATGATGGGGTTCGCGGAAGAAGGCGGTGACGTTGGTGGTCAGCGCCGCGATCATTCGTTGGCGCTCTTCGCGGCCGTCCTCGCCCGCGATCAGATTGCAATAGTCGCGAAAGCTGGCGAGGCCGAGCGCGCGCAGGCGCTTGGCGAGACGCGAATAGACCAGCGCGGTCTTGGATTCAGCGATATAAATGCCGGACTCGGCGTGCAGCGTCGCCGCGATCTCTTTGAAGTCGCGACGCGACATCTCGAACTCGCTGTCGACGAATTCGGGGTCCTTGTCTTCGACATCTCGGATCTGCGCCTGGAAGCTCAAGCAGCCTCCCTTTCAGCGCTCGGCACGACCCCCTCGAGCGCCACGAAGCTGATCATCCGGCCTTCGATGACGAAGACGCCGCGCACGAAAGCCGCCGCCCGATCCGAGGCGATGTCAGGCGTCGGCTGGACGAGGTCGTCGGTCACGGTCAAAATGTCGGACACGGCGTCGACGAGAAGGCCGACGGTTCGTTGGCCGATTTGCGTGACGATGATGACGTTCTGCGCGGTCGGCTCGGCCGGCGGAAAGCCGAAGCGCGCGGCGAGGTCGATGATCGGCAGTACGAAACCACGCAAATTGATCACGCCGCGGACGAAATCGGGCGAGCGCGGCAGCGGCGTCGCGGGAGTCCAGGTGCGGATTTCGCGCACCGACATGATGTCGACGCAGAACTCTTGGTTGCCGATCCGAAAGGCGACGACTTTGCGGGGTTCGGCTTCCGTTGATTGAGTTTGGCTCATGGCGGTCACCTATGCTGCTTGAGACTGTTCGAGTGCGTTTGCCTGTCGTGCGGCGACGAGCGTGTCGACGTCGAGGATCAACGCCACGCGTCCGTCGCCGAGAATGGTCGCGGCGGCGATGCCGGGCACGTGGCCATAATTGCCTTCCAGGCTTTTGACGACGATTTGCCGCTGATCCTGGATCGCGTCGACGAGCAGCGCGCTGCGGCCGCCGCCTTCTGATTCGACCAGAATGACCACGCACGAGAGCGAGTCGGCCGGCGACGTCCGGAAGCCGAGGCGCAGGCCGACATCGATCAACGGCGTCAGCGCTTTTCTGACCAAAATCACTTGACCCGAAGTGCCGAAAGCGTGCAGGTCCGTCTCGGACGGCTGCAAGGTCTCGACGATCGCGGTCAGCGGCAAGACCAGAGTTTGTCCGGCGACGCTGACGACCATGCCGTCGAGCACCGCCAAGGTCAGAGGCAGGCTCATCGTGAACGTCGAGCCAGCGCCGGGACGAGAGGAGATGCTGATCCTTCCCCCCAGGGCTTGGATCGAGCGCTTGACGACGTCCATGCCGACGCCGCGGCCGGAAATGTTCGAGACGGTTTCCGCCGTCGAAAATCCCGGCGCGAAAATCAGATTGTCGATTTCGTCGTCGCTGAGCACGGCGTCCGCGGACACCAGGCCTTTGCGCGCCGCGATCTCCCTCACCCGCGCACGGTTGATGCCGGCGCCGTCGTCCGCGACCTCGATGACGATTCGGCCCGATCGATGCAGCGCGCTGAGGCGGACGACGCCCTCCCCCGGCTTGCCGGCTGCGATTCGCTTGGCCGGCTCTTCAATGCCGTGGTCGATGGCGTTGCGGATCATGTGAGTGAGCGGATCGGCGAGCCGCTCGATAACGGTCTTGTCGACCTCTGTGCTTTCGCCGTCGGTGACGAGATGGACCGATTTGCCGGTGATCTCGGCCACTTCGCGGACGATGCGCGACATGCGTTGGAACACTGGCTTGACCGGCTGAGCTCGGATCGCCATGACGCTATCCTGGATTTCGCGCGTCAGCCGCTCCAATTCGTCGAGGCCGGTGGCGACCGCTGAGCCGCGGCCGAGGCCCGCTTCGGCGACCCGCTGCGCCAGCATCGCCTGATTGATGACCAATTCGCCGATCAAATCCACGAGCCGATCGACGCGGTCGATATCGACGCGAATCGTCGTCTGCCCGGAAGCGGCCGCCGCGCCGGCCGTAGTTTTGCCTGCCTCGGCTTTGGTTGATTTCTCAGCCGCCGGTTGCCGATCGATGGTCTGCAGCCCGACCGGCGAAGGCTGCCCGGGCGTCCGCTCCACGGCCTCGCCGCGCTGATTTTGTACTTCGGCCTCGAGCTTCTTCAGGAGGCTGAGTATGTCGGGATCGCCGCTCTGGGCGGCGGCCGGCGCAGGCGGAGCCTCGTCTTCGCGCCGGATATCGAGGTCGCAATCGTCGGCCACGAATTCGAAGACTTCGCGAATGGCTGCTTCGTCGACGTCGCCGCGCAAGACGATCGTCCAGCTCAAATACGCGCCTTCGGGATCAAGATCAGGCAGCAACGGCACTTCGCTGACGTCGCAGCGAACTGAAGCCTCGCCCAATCGGGCGAGTTCGCGCAGCAGCAGTCCGGCCTCATTGGCCTTCGCGTAAAGGCCCGGCTTTGGCTTGAACTGGATGACATAACGCGGCGCCGAGGGATCGCCCGCCGTCGCTTCGCCGCCGTCCAACGAATCCGAATCGAACGAGACTTGAACCGGCATGAAATCGAGGCCGTCCATGCCGTCGCCCTCATCGAGGCCGGGATCCTCCGGGCCGCCGCCCAGCGCGACGAGTTCTTCGATGATCGCTTCGCCGCGGGCGATGTCCGCCGCGCCGCCGTCGCGCGCCGCCCGCACGAGATCGGCGAGCATGTCCGCCGCCCTGAGCATGACCCTGGTTCCGGCCGGCGTCGCCGAAATCCGTCCTGCGCGCAGGTTGTCCAGGCTCGTCTCATAAGCGTGAGCGAAGCGGACGAGATCATCGAGATGAAAGGCGCCGGCGCCGCCCTTGATCGAGTGGACCGCACGGAAGATGGCGTTGATCGTTTCAAGATCGGCGTCGCCGCCCTCGAGCGCGAGCAGGCCCGCCTCCAGTTCGGCGAGTTGCTCCTCGCATTCCTGAAAGAACGTCGCTTTGATGTCCGCGATTGCGTCGGAAGCCATGACTCAACCGACCTTAAGCGGTGACGCGGCGAATGGCGGTGACGAGCTTCTCGGGATCGAAAGGCTTGACGATCCATCCCGTGGCGCCGGCCGAACGCGCCTTCGCCTTTTTCGCCGCGTCGCTCTCGGTGGTCAGAACCAGGATCGGCACGGCCCGATGGCGAGGCTCGCGGCGCACGCCTTCGATGAAGCCGAAACCGTCCAGGCGCGGCATGTTGATGTCGGTGATGATGACGTCGGGCGTCTCGGCTTCGAGGACCTCCAAGCCGGCGACGCCGTCATCCGCCTGAAGCACATTGAAGCCGGCGTCGACCAACGCGGCGCGCAACATCTGACGCATCGTGCGCGAATCATCCACAGTCAGCACGGTCTTGCTCATAGCGACGGCTCCGGCATGGCGAGGACTCCTGGCTCTATTCCAAAGCGTTGCAGCGCCTCGACGAATTCCGGCGAGGGCCGCGCGATTTCAAATGAAGCGCGATCCGCGCTCCAGGTCTTGGCGGCGGCGACCAGCGCCTGCAGGCACTGGCCGCCGACCCGCAGCACCTCGGAGGCGTCGATCGTCAGATCGGTCCCCCGCGCCGCCAGCAGGCGCTCCGTCAGCGGCCCCGCGGCGGCGAGATCGAGAATCGCGGGCAACGGTACGGTCGTTGGCGAGGGAGCCGCCGCCGGCTCGACGGCCGCCATCAGAAGTCTTCCCAATTGTCGGCTTCGGGCTTACGCACCGCCGCGCCGTCGCGGCGCGTCGCGAGGGTCTTGAGCGCAGTTCGCGCCGCGCCCATCCGCGCCGCCGCGGCGGCGGGCGCCGGCCGACGAGCTTCGGCATTGGCCGGCTCGCTTGCGGCCGCGTCGAGCCGGAATTGCGCGACGGCCTGCGCCAATTCGTCGGATTGCTGGGCGAGATTGGCGGTGGCGGCGCGCGACTGCTCGGCCATCGCCGCGCCTTGCTGCGTGCCCTTGTCCATTTCGTTGATCGCGGTGTTGATCTGCTCCAAGCCGGTCGCCTGTTCACGCGCCCCGACCGCGATCTCGGCGACGACCGTGTTGACTTCGGCGAATTGCGCGGCGATGCGCTGCAGCGCTTCGCCGGCTCGGCCGACGAGATCGACGCCCTGCTCGACCTGCTGCCCGGAGGCGGAGATCAGCGCCTTGATCTCCTTGGCCGCCTCTGCCGAACGTTGCGCCAGAGCGCGAACTTCCGAGGCCACCACGGCGAAGCCGCGGCCGGCTTCTCCGGCCCGCGCCGCCTCGACGCCGGCGTTGAGGGCGAGCAGATTGGTCTGGAAGGCGATCTCATCGACAACGCCGATGATCTGGCCGATTTGCTGCGACGAGTTCTTGATGCCGCCCATGGCGACGGTCGCCTCGCGCACCACGTCGCCCGAACGCTCGGCGTCGTTCTTGGCGTTCGAGACGAGCTCTCTGGCCCGCGCCGCGCCTTCGGCGGTCTTTTTCACGGTCGTGGTGATTTCATCGAGCGCCGCGGCCGTCTCTTCGAGGCTCGCCGCCTGCTGCTCGCTGCGGCGTGACATGTCGTCCGACGCATTGGACAGTTCCTGCGATCCGCTCTTAATGACGTCGGCGGTCGCGGCGATTCTCAGCAGCGTCTCTTGCAGCTTTTCGACCGAATTGTTGAAGTCGGTGCGCAGCTTTTCGATCTTTGGCGAGAACGGCGTCGTGATCCGATAGGCGAGATCGCCGCTCGCCAATCGCGTCATGCCTTCGCCGAGCGCCTCTGTCGCCTGTTGCAGAAGGCCCGCTTCTTCGGTCCGCTCCGCTTCATGCGCGTCGCGCGCCTCGGCGGCCTGGCGGCGGTCCGCCTGCGCCTGCGCTTCGACGCGCGCCTTCTCGATCGCCGCGTCCTTGAGATATTGGACGGACTTGGCCATGCGGCCGATTTCATCGTCCTTGTCCATCGTCGGAACTTCGACGTCGTTATTGCCTTCAGCCAAGGACACCATCACGCCGCTGAGCGCGTCGAGCCGCCGCGACAGGTTGAGGACGACCCAGCCGGCGAAGCCGCCAATGGCTAAGAGAAAGCCGAGCGCGATTGCGCCCGAGACATAGATGCGCCGCCAGATTTGGTCGCTGACGTCGTCGATATAGACGCCGGTGCCGAGCGTCCATTTCCACGGCGCGAACCACTTGACGTAGGACAGTTTGGGCGAGGTGTGGTCGAGCGGCTCGCCGGGCTTGGCGTATTCGTACCCTACATATCCTTCGCCCTGGCCGGCCGCCGTGTCGTGCAGGGCCGTCGAAAGCGGTCTGCCGTCCGAGGCCAGGATATTCGAGGTCGTTCCTTCCTGATCGGGGCGCGCGCCATGGACGATGGTGACGCCGCCGTCATTCTGGACGAAGAAATAGTCGCTCGTGTTGTAGCGCATCAGACGCAGGGCCGCCTTGGCGCGCTCCTGCGCTTCTGTCTCGGAAATCTTGCCGTTCTTGAAATCTTGGTACTGACCTTCGATCACCTTGTACGCGACCTGAGTCACTGTTTTGAGCTGGTCGCGCCGGGCGGAGAAGATCGAATCCGCCGATATCCAAGTCAGCGTCGCGACCAGGGCGACGAGGGCGAGCGCGAACATCGCGACGACCGCGGCGAGCCTGGCGCGAATCGAAGTGAAGAAGCCTTTCCCCGGGCGTCCAACATTCGTGGGCGTCATTCGTCGTTTCCTTCAATTAGCGATGCGTTGGGATTGTCGAGCGCGTCGAGCGAGCGCGATTGCGCGACGCCGACGCCTTGTTTGAATTTTCGCGGCCAGCCGCCGCTCCGGTCCGTCGCCGAAGGAGACGCGCGCCAACCCGCCGCGGAGCGCGAAGCGGCGAAAGCCAAGGGCGGCCCCAGGCTCAGGCGTGAACGGAAGCGCGGCATGAAGACACCCCTAAGAAACGCAGGAGGCGTTTTGGTCAGCGCCCGGTGAACCGGCGCGACGCGATGGCTTCATGCCTTCAATTGCGCAATGATTGCGCCTAACCCCTCGCGCTGCACTTTGCATTGATTTTCTTACGAATGTGTTAGCGCAGGACCGCGGCTCGAGGGCTAACGCGCATGGCCGGAACATTGGCGCTTCACGGGCGTTCGCCGGGCGAAGTACCGAGATCGACCGGCGCGCGCGGCTCGTTTTGCCGGCTTGCCGCCCAAGCTTAGCCGGCTCGCGAGCCGGCGGCTTTCGCCAGGCGCTTGGCGACGCCGCGCGCCGGCTCCTCGCGAACGTACCGCAACTCTGATTTGACCGCCGCGCCGTCCGGCTTCGGGCTTTTTCGCGTTTCCCCCGGCCGCGCGGCCGGGGGGGCAAAAGCGCCCGACGCCGCTTTCCGCGATTGGCCGGACGCTGCGCCGCCTTCCGCGGGGCTGGCCGAGAACTCGCCGATGACGCCGGCGAGTCTTGCCGCCTCTTGCGACAACGCGGCGTTCGCCGCGGCCGATTGCTCGATGACGGCGGCGTTCTGCTGAGTCGCCTCGTCGATCTGACGGACCGCCGCGTTCACTTGCTGCAGCCCGGCTGCCTGCTCCCTGGCGCCAGCGGCGATCTCGGCCACAGCGCTGTTGATCTCGCCGACTTGTCGCGCGATCCGCTCGAGCGACGCGCCGGTCTCGCCGACGAGCCTGACGCCGCTGCCGACTTGAGCGGTCGAGGCCGAGATCAGACGTTTGATGTCCTTGGCTGCATCGGCCGAGCGCTGGGCTAACGCGCGAACTTCGGCGGCGACCACGGCGAAGCCTTTGCCGGCCGGGCCGGCGCGCGCAGCTTCGACGCCGGCGTTAAGGGCGAGCAGATTGGTCTGGAACGCGATCTCGTCGATGACCCCGATGATCTGGTTAATCTGCTGCGCGGATTGGGCGATGGCGTCCATTGACGCGACGGCTTGGCGAACGACGGTTGCGCTCTTTTTGGCGTCGTCGTCGGCAGCGGCCACGACATCGCGGGCGCGGCTCGCGCCTTCGGCGGATTTGGTCACCGCGGCGGTGATTTGGGCGAGCGCGGCGGCCGTCTCTTCGAGACTGGCGGCCTGGCGTTCGGCGCCGCGCGACAGGTCTTCGGCGGCCGCTTGCATTTCTTGCGCGCCGGCTTGGATCGCCTCGACCGCGCCGGCCGCTTCGCGCACCGCGCCTTCGAGCTGCTCGAGCCCTGCGTTGAAATCGTCCTGCAACGCGCGATAAGGCTCCGCGACGTCGCCGCTCATACGGTAGGTCAGGTCCTTGTCCGCGAGCTTGGCGAGGCCCAGACCGAGCGATCCGGCGACCCGCTCCCGCTCTTCGGCCAGCGCCGCCTTGCCCGCCTCTTCCGCCCGGCGGCGTAGTTCGTCCAGCGTCCCCAAATACACGGACATGATCAGATCGACGTCGAGCAGCGCCGCCTTGACCAAGCTGGATAGGCGTCGCGCAACGCCGTCTGGCCCTGTCCGGCTGAGGCGAAGAAAAGTCGGCCATTGGTCCTTGACCACGGCGGCGATCAGCCGCTCGAGCGCCAACGCATAGCCGCCAATGACCCAGCGCGGTTCGAGCCCCATTCGCCCATTGGCCTGCCCGATGTCGCGCGCCTCGCTCGCGTAGCCCCCCAAAAAATCGGCCGCGGCGATCGTCGCCCAATGCCGCTCCTGCAAGTCCTTCACCGCCGCCAGGCGGTCGTCCGCGAAGGCTTTGGGCGCGCCCGAATTGGCTCTGAGCCTATCGTAGGCGGCGGCGAGCGCCGGCCCGACAACCGCGCTGATGAGAGGCTGCAATTCTTTAAGCGTCGCCCGCGCTTGGCCGTCGAGCCCGATGAAGTCGAGGCGCTCGGCGAGACTGTCCTGGCCGAGGCCGGACTCGCTCATAACAATCTCCATCCGGCGTCGATTACATCGCGGCGGGCAGGCGCGCGTCGGCTCGGATTACCCCCGCTGACCGACTAATGGGATATGGTTAATTTCTGCTTAAAGGGTTGGTAAAGCGCGACGATTACGCGGCTAGAGCGCCAGGCTTCGGATCAACCCGGTCAGCTCGCCGAGATGCGCCACCTGACGAAAACGCGGCGCCGTCAGCGGCGGCTCGGCGCTCTCCATCGCCCAGGTGACCGCATGCGGGACGTGCACGCCCCAGCCGCCCGCCTCGATCGCCGGAATGACGTCGGATTTTAGCGAGTTGCCAACCATCATCGCCCGCTCTGGACCATTGGCGTGGCGGGTGAAGACGCGCCGGTAGGTCGACGCCTGTTTGTCGGCGACGATCTCCACCGCGTCGAAGAAGTCGGCCAGCCCGGATTGCTCGAGCTTGCGCTCCTGATCAAAGAGATCGCCCTTGCTGATCAGGACCAGCCGATAGGCGCCGGCGAGCTCGGCGAGGGTTTCGCGCACATGCGGAAAGATCACGACCGGATGGCGCAGCAATTCGCGCCCGGCGGCGAGAATCTCTCCGATCAGGGACGACGGCGCCCGACCGCCCGACGCTTCGATCGCCGTCTCGATCATCGACAGGGTGAAGGCTTTGACGCCGCAGCCATAGAGCGGCAAATTGCGCCGTTCGATCTCGAGGAGCTTCTGCGAAAGCTCGGCGTGATCGCCATGATCGGCGAGGCGCGCGAGAAGCCGCGCCTCGGTCTCGCGATAGAAGTCCTCGTGCGGCCAGAGCGTGTCGTCGGCGTCGAAGCCGATCGTCGTCAGGGCGGCGCCATGTTTCCTTGTCGCCATCGCTCAGAAACTGGAGGGTTGCTTCTCTTCGGTTCCGGCGAGGGGAGAAGGCTCGCCCGCTTTGTACGTCGCCTTGATCTTGTCGCTCGCCGTGTCGCGCAGGCAATTGAAGTAGCGGCCGCAGCCGGACGCGTGGCGCCAGCGTTCGGCATGCAGGCCTTTAGGGTTCGAACGATAGTAGAGGAATTCGCTCCATTCCTCGTCGCTCGCCGTCTCGATCTTCGGACGAACGAGATGCGCTTCGCCCGCATATCTGAATTCGATCTCCGGCCGATCCATTTCGCAATAGGGGCAATAGATGAGCAGCATGGTCCAAGCCTCAATGAGCGACGGCGGCGGCGGCCGCCTCGTTGATGAGACGGTTCGAGCGAAACCGATCGAGGCTGAACGGCGCATTGATCGGGTGCGGCTCGCCGGTCGCGACGAGATGAGCGAAGACATGGCCTGAACCTGGCGTCGCCTTGAAGCCGCCGGTGCCCCAGCCGCAATTGACGAACAGACCGGGAACCGGCGTCTTGGAGATGATCGGCGAACGATCCGGCGTCACGTCGACGATGCCGCCCCAATTGCGCATCATGCGGATGCGCGAGACGATCGGGAACATTTCGCAGATCGCCTCCATCGTCTGAGTGGCGATGTGCAGGCCGCCCATCTGGCTATAGGACGTATAGGCGTCCGCATTGGCGCCGATCACCAGCTCGCCCTTGTCGGATTGCGACATATAGGCGTGGATCGTATTCGACATGCACACGCAGGGCATGAACGGCTTCAGCGGCTCGGAGACCAGCGCCTGCAGCGGATAGGATTCGAGCGGCATACGGACGCCCGCCATGGCCATGATGACGCTGGTATGGCCCGCGGCGGCCACGCCTATTCTTTTCGTCGCGATCGGGCCGCGCGTCGTCTCGACCCCGCTGACGGCGCCTGACGCATCCCGATTGATCGCCTTGACCTCGCAATTCTGGACGATGTCGACGCCGCGCGCCGAGGCGGCGCGGGCGTAGCCCCAGGCGACGGCGTCGTGGCGCGCCGTGCCGCCGCGGCG
>JAJPHH010000189.1 GCA_021325385.1 Alphaproteobacteria bacterium | reverse complement strand
TCAATGAGGCCGAGGCGCGCGCGCCTCGGATGTGTCTCGGACCTGGCGATGATCCTTGGCGGCGAAGACCCGCTTCAATGAGGCCGAGGCGCGCGCGCCTCGGATGTAGATTCGGCCCCATCGCTTCCAGTTGGTACTGTTTGCTTCAATGAGGCCGAGGCGCGCGCGCCTCGGATGTGGCAGAACGTAACCATTATAAGCGACAGCTTGAAGCCGCTTCAATGAGGCCGAGGCGCGCGCGCCTCGGATGTGGGTTTCGACCATTTCCGTTTCGTCTCCGGGTTTCTAGCTTCAATGAGGCCGAGGCGCGCGCGCCTCGGATGTTCGGCGTCCTCGTCGAGGCTGGGCTGCTCGATGAAACGGCTTCAATGAGGCCGAGGCGCGCGCGCCTCGGATGTGCCGGCGATCGAGAAGCCTTGGCACGGCGTCCCGCCGAGCTTCAATGAGGCCGAGGCGCGCGCGCCTCGGATGTGACGGCCGAAAGCTTTTTCTATCGCCGCGAGGATCGGCTTCAATGAGGCCGAGGCGCGCGCGCCTCGGATGTCGATAACCGCGCAAGCCCGCATCTCTTAAGGCGGCGCTTCAATGAGGCCGAGGCGCGCGCGCCTCGGATGTATCTTCGGCTTTTCGAAAATAAAAGCTGGACAAGCGGAGCTTCAATGAGGCCGAGGCGCGCGCGCCTCGGATGTGCTGACCGTGTTCGAGAACATGAACACGTTGCCATCGCTTCAATGAGGCCGAGGCGCGCGCGCCTCGGATGTTCGATTTCTCGACTGGCTCCGTTCTTCGCGCCATCACGCTTCAATGAGGCCGAGGCGCGCGCGCCTCGGATGTCATGGCGTGGCTCGAACTCTTGCCGGTCGAGACTCGGCTTCAATGAGGCCGAGGCGCGCGCGCCTCGGATGTCGCGCGCCCTTGGATGACGCCCCGCCCGCGTCAGAGGGCTTCAATGAGGCCGAGGCGCGCGCGCCTCGGATGTCCCCAACGCTTTCTCCCATTGGATTGAGAGGGACACGCTTCAATGAGGCCGAGGCGCGCGCGCCTCGGATGTATGACGGTACGAGCAAAGTTCTACGTCCAGAGCGTGGCTTCAATGAGGCCGAGGCGCGCGCGCCTCGGATGTATCATTTGCGGCAGCGTTCACGCGGCGATCCGCTACGCTTCAATGAGGCCGAGGCGCGCGCCTCGGATGTGTTCGGATGCGCTGGCGGCGTATCGTCGCCGCTCGGGCTTCAATGAGGCCGAGGCGCGCGCGCCTCGGATGTTCCGGGAACCGTCCATCTCTCTCGTCAATTGGACTGGCTTCAATGAGGCCGAGGCGCGCGCGCCTCGGATGTGCGGGGAACACCGCGCGATTGCCGGACGATGTTTCGATCTGCTTCAATGAGGCCGAGGCGCGCGCGCCTCGGATGTGCGGCGGTGAGCGCGCCCATTCGGCTCTGGCCCTGGCTTCAATGAGGCCGAGGCGCGCGCGCCTCGGATGTATGACAAGGATCACTGACAAGCGCGCCCCAGTACGAGCTTCAATGAGGCCGAGGCGCGCGCGCCTCGGATGTACGCTAGAAACTTGGCCTGATTATCCGCCCCACCCCCGCTTCAATGAGGCCGAGGCGCGCGCGCCTCGGATGTGGGTCGGTCTACACGTTTCTTCCGCTCGGCAAAATGCTTCAATGAGGCCGAGGCGCGCGCGCCTCGGATGTCCGGATGAGGCCGCCCACGCCTGGCTGGAGGCCCTCGCTTCAATGAGGCCGAGGCGCGCGCGCCTCGGATGTTGTGCGTCATGAGGGAGGCTCCCTAAGAGGCCGGCTTGCTTCAATGAGGCCGAGGCGCGCGCGCCTCGGATGTGGCCCGACCGCGCCGCGGCGCGCATCATCCATGCGCAGCTTCAATGAGGCCGAGGCGCGCGCGCCTCGGATGTTTGCCTCTGGCCGGTCCAGAGCGCCAGCGTGAGCGCGCTTCAATGAGGCCGAGGCGCGCGCGCCTCGGATGTTTGGCGTCTTCCAATTGCATTACGGCGGGATAAACCCGCTTCAATGAGGCCGAGGCGCGCGCGCCTCGGATGTGCGGCTGCCCGCCGCCATGTCGAGCAGTTTGTCTTTGCTTCAATGAGGCCGAGGCGCGCGCGCCTCGGATGTAGCCAGCCTATTACCCACTGGCGGGTAATGCAATCTCGCCACGCTTTCGAGCGGGCGTCGGCAAGCGCGGGCGCGAGGCGACAGATTTCGGGCGCAATCCTATTGACGATGTCAAACAGCCTCATGATTCCAGCGGACTGCGGCATTTCGAGCGAGCCCGCCCTTCGGCTCGTCACGACGCCGCTCGAACGAGGACGGCGGGAGCGACGCGCCCTTATCGAATCGCCTGCCGAGTCCGGCGGGCGTCGCCTACCATACTATATGACGGTGGCTTGGCGCTCTATCTTTGAAAATGTTTTGCCGATGCTCTCCATGGCCAGCTCGATCTTGTCCGCGGGTCCAACATCGATCAGGAGGACGTGGTCCTCGCCGTTCTTGACCAGTTCGCGTAGCCGCGTCTCGAGCTCCGCGCGCCGCCGGCGGGAAAGCCGGCACTGGAAAACGGAGAGCTGAATCCATTCGCCGTATCCGTGCATGGCTTTGAACACGCGGCGCCAGCGCTTCTGATCGGCGATATCATAAGCGACGATGAACAGACGTTCGTCGGTCATGGATGCGGGTCAACGCGGCAAATAATGCGGATAGCTTGGCAACTCTCCCAACAGGAAGCGGGACAGCAGCCGCGCTTGCACCAGCAACATGCGGCGCATGCTCACCTGATAGCCGAAGACCGGATGCGTCGTTTCCTGGGACAGGCGACGCTCGAACGCCTCGACGAAGCGGCGGCGTCCGGCCTGCGTCAGCGCCGCGCCGGTAGCCGCCGCCACGAAGTCGTTCGGCACGACCTCGCCGGTATTGACCGCCGACAGTACAACGGAGTCGGCGATAATCGGACGGAACGGCTCCATGATGTCGAGCGCCAAGGCTGGGCGGCCATAACGCGGCGCATGATAGAAGCCGCGATAGGAATCGAGCCCGACAGAGGCGAGCGCGATCGTCAAATGCCGGGTCAGCATCGCATAGGCAAGCGACAGCATCGCGTTGACCGGATCGGTCGGCGGCCGCCGATTGCGCGCCTCGAAGCGAAACGGCGCCAGATCGCCGGCTTGCTTATCGTCCGGCGCCTTGAGCAACCCTGCAAAGGCGCGGAAATAAACCGAAGCCGCGTCTCCTTCGATGCCGAGGAGTTCGGCCGGCGTCGTCGCGCCGTCCGCCGACCGTCGCGCCGCGGCGAGGCGATCAAGCGCCGCCTGGCGCTCTTCCGGCGAGCCGCGCCAGTTCCGGCGCAGGATCGTGCGCTGGTTGGCGATCTTCGCCGCGACCAGCTCCCGCGCAAATCGCAGGCAGGCGGCTTCGTCGAAGCTCATGCGGTATTGCGCGGTGCGGACCTCCACGTTGCGGTGTCCCACGCCGTGAGCGACGCCGCGAAACCAGCCGCCGTGGCTATGGAAGGTGATCGGAATCTCTCGTTCGAACAAGGCGGCGAGCGCCGGCGTGGTGATCGAGACATTGCCGAACAACGCCACGTCGGAAATGTCGATGAGCCGCACTTGCGTTTCGCCGCGCTCCTCGTCCGTGATCTTGAGCGTGTCTCCGTCCTTGCCGATGCGCGCGCTCTGGGATTGGACGACGAGCGGCAGCGCCTCATCCGGCGGCGCCGCGATCGGCCGCGGGGCGAGCGGCGAGCCAGTGAGCGATCGAACCTCGTCCGGCAGGCAGACAGTCACCAGCGCGCAGCGCGGACATTTCGGACTGTCCTTCAGCGGCGGCGGAATTCGGCTTTGCGAGACGGTGAGGCGCAAGTCGCTCACCGCCTTGCGCGCCGCCGCGCGCAGCTTTTCGTCCAGCTCGATGCGCACCCGCTCGCGGCTCTCGGCGTAGTAGATCGCCCCGTCCTCGACGCGATAGCCGTGCTCCTCGAGCAGCAGCGCCTGCAAGCAGATTTGGATGCGCTCCGGCTCATAAGCGCCTTGCGCCACGTGCGGGCGCCTGCCGCGCTTGTAATCGACCGGGGTGACGACGCCATCCTCGGCCTCGGCGACATCGAGCTTGGCGATGACGCCGAGAGCGGTCGAGGACAGCGTCAGCGACCGGCTGACGATCTTGTCCGGCGCGGCATCGGCTTCAAGCGTCCGCGGCGCCGGCAGCGGCGCGTTCGGCTTATCGACGCGCGCATGAACCCGATGGCCCTCGGCGGTGTCGCCCGTCTCAGCCCACTCGCCCTGCGTCCACATCAGGTAGGCGAGGCGCGGACAATAGACGAATTCGTTCACCATCCTCGCCGGGATGAGCGGCGTCTCGCCATTCGCCGGCGGGGCGGGTAGGTGGAGTTCGAGTTGGGAGTCGGACATGCGGCGCGCTGTCCCGGAAGAGGACGTTACTGTCGAGACAGCAAAGTGCGCGCCATGGAGAAACGAAGGTCGATTACGCCAATCGCATTTTTCGATGTCCCTCTAAGTACGCCGGAGATGTTTACTAAGCGCCATCACGATGGCTTCGGCCGCGTTGCCAAATCGCTGATCGGGCGCTGAAGCAACACGTAGAGAGTGGCGTTTAAAGGCGCGCCGCGGGATTTAACGCGACTGTTAGCGTGGGGAGACTTCAAACTAGGCTTCAATGAGGCCGCGGCGCCGAGATTTCGTTTACCGCAAGATTTCTACAGTTACTAGTTTGAAGAGAAATTTGACCTCGCCCCGCGAATCATCTCCTATGATGCTGGCGCTGCGCCGGCTCCCTTCCATCAGGAGCTTCGGCCGGCCGTCAATCACGCGGCCGGCCACCGTCAAACAGTGGGCTTGACAGTCCTTACTTAATGTTCTCTATTTGTTCCAAAGGGAGGGGCTGATGGATTACGCGACACTCACGCGCGCGGTGGCACGTGACGCGGCAATGCGCCGAAAGCAGACGTTGCAGCCGACAGGGGGCAAAGGGGATAAGATTTTTCCGCCAACCTATCCCGAAGAGCGGCGCGGCCAAGGACCGAGGCATGTTTTCGAGCGCCGCCGCATCGACGGGCGCGAGGCATGGTGCGTGCTCGTCGACAGCGTCCAGAGCCAAGCCAATCGGCTCGAAGAGGCGCTGCTGGCGGCGGTCCGCGAAGGGGCGATCGCCCTGCCCTATGTGACGGTCGATTTTCGCGCGGCGCAGCTTGCCGGCATCACCGAGATCACCTCGCTCGACGCGCCGCATCGCGTCTATGACGCCATTCTTCGCGACAGCCTCTTCGAGGGGCAGCCTTTCATGCGCAGCGCGCTCGGCCTTCGTCTCGCCGAGGCCAAGCCGAATGATGCGACGACCCTGCTGGAAACTTCGCCGACCGCGCTGCTTTTCGGCGCCTGGCATTCCACCGGCGAAGGCGGCGGCCTCGGCGCCAAGTTCCCGCGCTGTCTCGTCTCCGAAGTCATTGCGATCGACACTCCCGTCGAGGACGGTTCGGCGGATCAGCGGACGGGCGAGATCGAAGTGCGCACTTCCGGTCGCCGCACAGGCAGCCGCATCGATCCGCTCGGCATTCTTCGTAGAGTCCCGGTGTTCAAGGGCGCAGGCGACTGGGACGTTGCGAAGGAGCGCGCCGGCAAGAACGCCAAGCTGGTGCGCCCCTCCGAGATTAATCACGGGAACATAGCGCCTACTGTCCAGCCGCTCGGCGTCACCTGCGACCACGCCGAGCATACCGCCGTCCTCAGCTTCGCCGGTCTCAGGCGGCTCGGATTCGGCGGCGGCGAACGGGACGCGGCCGGCCGAGGGCTGCTCGCGGCGCTCGGCTTGGTCGCGCTGGCGGAGCAGGACGCGCGCGGCTATGCGCTGCGTTCGCGCTGCGATCTCGTCTGCGAGGGCCGCGCGCCGCTGGAAATCGTTCACGCCGACGGCGCCGTCGAGCGGATCGAGATGGACCGGGACGCGGCGCGCGCGCTCTATGCGGACGCTGTCAAAGCGGCGCGCGAAGCAGGCTTTAAGCTCAATCCCGAGCCCGTCCGCCTCACGCCGCAAGACAAGCTCGTCGAGATCGTGCGCAAGAGCCAGCGTCTGGCGCTGGAAGGCGAAGGCGGCGAGGCGGAGGAAGAGGCCTCGTGAGCCTCGTTCTCGAAATCGAGCACCTGCTCGGCGTCGCCTTCGCGGCGCGGAGCCAGGCAAGTCCCGCGCCGGACTGGCCGCCCCAACCTGACCGGGTGTTTTCCGCCCTCGTCGCCGCCTGGGGCGCGCGCGGCGAGCGCGGCGAGGAGCGCCGCGCTTTGGAATGGCTGGAAAGGCAGGCTGCGCCGGATATTGCGGCGAGCGGCGGCTTCGCGCGCAGCGCCGCGACGTCCTTCGTTCCGCCGAACGACCCGCAGACTGGACGCGTCGGCGACCGTTCCGTCATGCCGGCGTTCCGCCGACGCCAGCCGCGACGCTTTCCGGCCTATCGGCCGGATGACCCAACCGTCAGGCTTGTCTGGCGCGACGCCGATGCCGACGGCGCGACGCTCGCCGCGCTGAACGCGCTCGCCGCCGACACGCCGTATGTCGGCCATTCCGCCAGCCTGACCCGCTGCCGCTTCTCGACCGAAATCGCGCCGCAACCAGCCGCTCGGGCGCGCCGCCGCGTCTATGAGGGCCGGCTCGCCGAGCTCGAACGCCTGTATCGCGCCAACCAGCGGCCGAACCCGGGCGACGCCATCCACGGCCCGCCTACGGCCGAACTCGCGCCCCGTCGCAACGCCTTCGCCGAAAGCTGGCTCGTACTGGAACATATCGGCGGCGAGATGCCGGATCTTCGCGCCGCGCCGCTCGTCGCCAAGGCGCTGCGCGATACGATCATGTCTGGCTACAAGCGGATCGGGCTTGGCGCGCGTATTCCAGCTATCGTCTCGGGTCATTCGCCGAGTGGCGCGCCGGTCGCCGAACCGCATCTCGCCTTAGCGCCGCTCGCTTATCTTGGCTGGCCGCATGCAGACGGCCGCGTCCTCGGCTTCGCTTTCGTTCCGCCAGGCGCGGGCGAACTCCTCGACGACCCAGACTTTCAAAACGCTATAAAGGCTGTCGCGCCTTGGAAACGTCAGGAGGAGAGCGACGACGAGGAGCGAGGCGACGCGCGACGCGAGCTTGTTTGCGCTGGACCGCGGTTTAGCTTGACCTTCACCCTCGCGGCCGAACGTACGCGAGCGTCTCTCGATCCGGCGCCCTATATTCGTTCCGCCCGCGTCTGGGCCAGTTGCACGCCGGTCGTGCTTGATCGTCACTTGAAAAAGGACGGCGCGGAGCGCGATGCCGAGATCGCGGAATTGCTGCGACAAGCCTGCGCGAATATCGGCCTGCCGCCGCCGGCGCGCATCGCGGTCGGGAAGCATTCGGCCGTCGAGGGCGCGCCTGCGGCATATCCTTCGCGCGGCTCCCCTTCCTGGATGCGTTGGCGGCTCCCTGAAAGCGTCGCCAGCCGACGGCTCACGCATGCGATTCTGCAATTCGACGCGCCCGTGGCCGGGCCGGTGATTCTCGGCGCCGGGCGTTTTGTCGGCCTCGGCCTTTGTCGCGCGCTTGATGGGGATAGCCGGTGAGCGAGGCGCCGCTGACCGCCGGCGACTTCCCGGCCTTCTTCGAAGCGATCTGGGGATTTGGCCCGTTCCCCTGGCAGGCGGACCTCGTCCAGCGCCTCGCGACCGGCCATGACTTGCGCCGCGGTCATATCGGCGAGCCGGGGATATGGCCTGACGTGCTCGATCTGCCGACCGGTTCAGGCAAGACGGCGGCGCTCGACATCGCCGTCTTCCACCTCGCGATGGACGCCGATCGAGGCGAAAGGCGGCGCGCGCCTCTCCGTATCGCCTATGTCGTCGACCGTCGGCTAATCGTCGATGACGCCTATGAGCGCGCCAAAAGTCTTTGCAGGGCTTTACGCTGGTCGCTCTTGAACGATCACGAGGCGCGAGCCACGGCCCGGGCGAATGATAACAAGAACGAAATGCTGGCCGCGCTCGATCGCGTTCGCGCCGCCCCGACGGTCACAGCCGCGGCGCTGCGGCTGGCGCGCCTCGCCCAAAAAGGCCAGCCGCCGCTTCTCGCTCGCTCGCTGCGCGGCGGCGCGCCGCGCGAGGACGATTGGGCGCGCACGCCTGTACAGCCGACCATCCTCTGCTCGACGGTCGATCAGGTCGGCTCTCGCCTGCTTTTCCGCGGTTACGGCGTCAGCGACGAGATGAAACCGGTCCATGCGGGCCTGCTGGGCTCCGACTGCCTGATTCTGCTTGACGAGGCGCACCTTTCGGAGCCCTTCCGTCAGACGCTGAAAGCGGTGAAAAAGCTGCGCAAGCCGGACGACGCGCCGTTCGGCCTCGCTTTGCTGACCGCGACGCCGCCGGACGGCGACGCTTCCTTTTTCGAATTGTCGGCGGCGGATCGCGAACACCCGATCCTTTCTCACCGGCTCGAAGCGCCGAAGCCGGCCCGTCTCGCCGAAATATCCCGAAAGCAGGGGGTCGATACGGAATCGCGCCGCGCCGAAGAAATCGCCGCGCAAGCCGAAGCCATGATCGGGCGGCTGCGGGGCAAGATCGATCATCCGGCGATCGGCGTCGTCGTCAATCGCGTCGCGCGCGCCCGATCAGTGTTCGAACGGTTACGCAAAACGTTCGGGCTGGGCGCCGATTCCGGGACGGAAGAATCCGTCGACATCCGGTTGATCATCGGCCCGGCCCGATCCGTCGATCGCGACAGGATCGCGGCGGGACTCGATCCCATCCGTACCGCGCGGCGCGAACCGCCGCGCCGCCTTTCGAAACCGCTGATCGTCGTTGCGACCCAGACGATCGAAGCCGGCGTCGATATAGACTTCGACGGCCTGGTGACGGAGGCCGCCGCCTTTGACGCGCTGCGGCAAAGATTCGGCCGCCTCAACCGAGCCGGACGTCCGATCCAGGCGGAAGGCGTCGTACTGGCGCATAAGGAGGACATCGGCGCGAAAGCAGACGATCCCGTCTATGGCGACCGCATCGCCGAAACCTGGAAAAAGCTGAGCCAGATCTCGCACGATACAGCGGGAGTGGTCAATTTCGGCGTCGATGCATTGAGGGCGCTCATCGGCAAGGGCCCGGCCACGGAGCTTGCGGCGCCGATTCGAAACGCGCCTGTTCTGCTGCGGCCCTATGCCGATTTGTGGTCTCAGACCTCGCCGGTCCCAAACGCCGATCCCGATATCGCGCTGTTTCTGCACGGCCCGGAGCGAGCGCCGGCCAGCATTCAGATCGTCTGGCGCGCCGATATCCGGCGCGAGGATGTCGACGAAGCGGGACGGCGCAGGCTGATCGATCTTCTCGCGCTCGTGCCGCCGCGCGCCGCCGAGGCGATCGAAGTTCCGATTTGGGCGGCTCGCGCCTTTCTCAGGCGACAGATCAATCTGCAAGCTGAACTCGCCGATGCGCCGGAGCGCCCGCCTGACGCGGGCGCCGAATATGGGTGGCCGGCTTTCCGCTATGCAGGAGAAAAGAGCGAGAACACGCGTGTCGTTCGCGCGCGCGATTTACGCGACGGCGACTTGATTGTCGTTCCAGCAGATTACGGCGGTTGCGACAAGTGGGGATGGAGCCCTGGCGCGGACGAACCGGTGGTGGATGTCGCCGACGAAGCTGCGTGGCCTTATCGCGCGCGCCGCTTCGCCGTACGAGTTACGCCGAAGCTGATCGCGCAGGGCTTTGGCGTATCTGGCGCCCCGGCGCGTCCTTCGGTAGAGCCGGAATTGGCTGCGACGCTGGCCGACCACAGGGAGGATCGACCGCCCGCGCTGCTCGACGCCGTTCTTGAGCTCGATCTTCCACAGGCGCTGAGGAACCCGCTCGAAGCGCTCAAGAATAGGCGCAAGGGTCTGCTCCAGGCAGAATTTCCCTACGGCGTCGACGACCAGGAGCGACCGCGCGGCGTGGTCTTCATCGCGCCGGCCGGGCTCAAGGCCGATCAATCCGACGCGTCGACGGAAGACATATCCGCCATGCCCGCAACGGAAGACGACGAACTTGGCTCGTTCTCGCGCCAACCCATCGGCCTGGCCGCGCATTGCGAGCATGTGCGCGACTGGGCGAGGCTGTTCGCGTGCGCCGCCGGTTTGCGCCCGGACGTCGCGGAAGATATCAGCCTCGCCGCCTCCTTGCACGATACAGGAAAGGCCGATTCCCGCTTCCAGGCCTACCTGGCGGGCGGCGATCCCTACGGGCCCGACGCCAAGGAAGCGCTCGCGAAGTCTGGCCAAAGGCGATTGCCGACGGGCGCGTGGGAGCGCGCCGGATTGCCGGATCGCTGGCGGCACGAGGCTCTATCGGTCCGCATTGCGCCGCGCCTGCCGGCGTTTGCCGCCGCGCATGATCCGATGCTCGCCCTCTGGCTCATCGGCGTCCATCACGGCTATGGTCGGCCATTCTTTCCTCATAGCGACGCGAAAGACGCGGAGGCGCGCCCGGGCTTATTGAGCGCCTTCGGCGGCGAGGGCGATCTAAAGCAAGGATCCGGGCCGCAATGTCTCGCTTTCGATTTCGAAGGTCTGGATTGGACGCAAATGTTTGATGCGCTGAAGGCGCGCTATGGAATCTGGGGTCTCGCGCGGCTGGAGGCTTTCGTTCGCTTGGCTGATCACCGCGCCTCGGAGGCGGGCGGGCCGCCTGAAAAGATCGATCCGGCCGAAGGGACTGCGGAATGAGGGACAATCGCTCCCTGCGCCTAGAAGGGCTCGAGCCAGATAATCTCCTCGCTTTCATGGCGCTGCTCGGTCTGCTCCGTGCATTGGAGGCGAGCGAGCGCCGATCTTGGCGTCCGCAAGCCGCCTGGGGTATCGAGAGGGCGCCACTGCGGCCGATTTTGATCCTTGCCGAGCCGCAGACGCGCGAGGCGGTCTGCGAGGCGGCGGCGGAAGGCGCGGCGGCGCTCGCCGCCGATTATGTCTTTCCACAGGACGCTGATCACGACGCCGCTCAGAAGGACCTCAACTACGAAAAAGAGGCGGCGCGGCGACTGCTCGAAATCGTCGGCGACGCGGAACATCGGCGACGCGTCGAACTGTGGAGCGCGCTGATGTGCGACGTAGCCGAGAAAGAGGGGACGATCGAGGCGACGCCGCTTTGCCTACTTTTCGGCCAGGGCCACCAACATTTCCTCGACCGATTGGCCGCAGTTCCGCGCCTTGAAGCGCCGCCGCCGCGCGGTCGTGGTAAAAAGGCGGCGGCGTTGGGTGCGGCCGAAGCTTTTTATGAAACTTTATTCCAGCCATGGACGCGGCAGGATCCAACGCCGGCGTTCCGGTGGGACCCGGCCGAGGATGTCCGGTACGCGTTGCGCGCAGATGATCCCTCCGGAGAGAAGTCAACCACCCAGCACGGCGCCAATCGATTGGCGGCGCTCGGCCTTCCCGCCTGGACCGCGACGCCGGCGCAGCGAGGCGAGCGCGTGAGGCTGCAAGTCCTGGGCGGGACGTTCGAGCGGAACGAATTCGCGCTCCACTGGCCGATCTGGACGGCGCCGGCAAGTCTGGCGGCAATCCGCGCTCTGCTTAGTCATCCTGCCTTGCCGAACGGCGCCTCCGGGCTCGCTCACTTGAGCGTGGCGGAGGTTCGTCGGGCGCGCCGGGTCAGCGTCGGCAAGTTTATGAACTTCACTCGGGCGGATACGATTTCGGAGGAGCGCCGAACGCTACCGTAAGCTCGCGCTTAACCCGCAGCGGTCTTGCGTTGCGACGGCGGCACAACATTGGCGATCATCTCGCCGAAGGGACCGGCGTTTTTCGCCGGACCGAGATCATTGCCGGTCGTCGCCTTGAGCGGCAATTTCGGGAACACCAACTCGGCGAACCGATAGCATTCCTCGAGATTCGGATAGCCGGACAAGATGAACCGGTCGACGCCGAGCGCCATATATTCCTTCATGCGCTCGGCGACCTCATCGGGATTGCCGACCAAAGCGGTGCCGGCGCCGCCGCGCACGAGGCCGACGCCGGCCCAGAGGTTCGGCGCGACTTCCAGCTTTTCGCGACGGCCGCCATGCAGCCGCGCCATGCGCTGCTGGCCGACGGAATCGAAGCGCGCGAAGACTTTCTGAGCGGCCGCGATCGTCTCGTCGTCGAGTTTCGAGATCAATTCGTCGGCGGCGCGCCAGGCCTCGGCCGAAGTGTCGCGGACGATGACATGGAGGCGGATGCCGAACGAGAAAGTCCTACCCTCGCGCGCAGCCAGCGCTTTGGCCGCGGCGATTTTCTGCGCGACCTCCGCCGGAGGCTCGCCCCAAGTGAGATACACGTCGACATGCTTGGCCGCGACCGCGCCGCCAGCCGCTGACGAGCCGCCAAAATAGAGCGGCGGGTACGGCCTTTGGATCGGCGGATAAAGCAGTTGTCCCTTCTCGATCTGCAGATGCTTATGCGCCTCCGTCACTTCTTCGCCCTGCATCAGCTTGCGCCAGATGGAGAGGAACTCGTCGGTGACCTCGTAGCGCTCGTCGTGATCGAGAAAAATGCCGTCGCCCTTGAGCTCGAGCGGATCGCCGCCCGTGACGACGTTGATCAGCAGCCTGCCGCCCGAGAGCCGATCCAACGTCGCCGCCGCGCGTGCGGCGAAGGCCGGCTCCGTCAGGCCCGGCCGCACCGCCACCAGAAAGCGCAAGCGCTGCGTCAGCGGGACCATGGCCGAGGCGACAACCCAGGAATCCTCGCAGGAACGCCCGGTTGGCAGCAGCACGCCGTAATAGCCGAGCTCGTCGGCGGCGCGGGCGATCTGAGAAAGGTACCCCAGAGAGACGTGGCGCGCGCCGACTTCGCTGCCGAGATAACGGCCGTCGCCATGCGTCGGAAGAAACCAAAGCACGTCGCTCTGCTTGGCCGACGGCGGCAGGTCGAGTCGGTCGGTCATGATATTTCTCTTTCGCGTCGTCGATGTTGCAAGCGGCGCGCTAAATCGCGCCATGCCGCGGCGGGTTGATCCCGTTGAGCCAGTAATCGCCGACGGCGCGATATTTCCAGCGGACCGGATCGTGTACGGTATGGGTGCGAGCGTTGCGCCAATAGCGGTCGAGATTATGCTTGGCGAGGGTGGCGCTGGCGCCGCCGAGTTCGATCAGCTTGGATGCGACAAGCAAAGCCGCGTCGGTCGAGGCGATCTTGGCCTCGGCCACCGCGACCGAAGCGGCCGCGACGGTATCTGCGGAGGGCTCGGCGGCGGCGCGATCGACCACCGCGCCGGCGCGCTCCAGCAGCGCCGCCGAGGCGTCGACGCGGATTTTGAGCTCGCCGACGGCCGCGATCGTATAAGGATCGTCGTTCGCTCGATCGACGCCCGCATCCTTCGCCGGACGCGCCGAAGTTCGGATGAAGCGCACGGCGTCGGCGAGCGCCGCCTCGGCGATGCCCTGCTCAACCGCCGCGTGCATGATCTGGGCGAACGGTCCCATCGGGGTCGGATTTTCGAACAGCGCCTTGAACGAAAAAACCGAGAATGGATGGACTTCGACATCCTCCAGAAGCGTCGTGCCCGAACCGGTCACGCGCTGACCGAATCCGGACCAATCGTCGATGATCGTGATCCCTTTCGTCTCACGCGGCACAAAAGCAACCTGGCTGTTGTTATCGTCGTCATTGGCGACCACCGTCACCCAATGCGCGAAGAGCACGCCAGTCGAATAGAATTTCTTGCCGTTCAAGCGATAGCGCGCGCCGTCGCGGCTCAGCCGCGTCGCGTGGTCGTGAGCCGTCTTTGTGCCGGTTTCCGAGAGCGCGTTGCCCAGCCGTTCGCCGGCGAGGACGCGAGCGTAGAAGAAGCGCTTCTGATCCTCCGTGCCTTGAAGGCGAAGCCCTTCCAACATGAAGAAATGATTCTGCGGGATTTGGCCGATCGAGCCGTCCGCGCCCGATAGCGCAGCAATGACCCGCGCGACAGTATGGGCGCGCACGCCTGCGCCGCCATAGACCTTCGGCACGGTGATCGCGAGGAGCCCGGAATCGGAAAGCAGCTCCATCTCCTCATAGGGCAAGATGCGCTCGCGATCGCGCACGGCGGCGCCTTCCGCGAGTTTCGCCGCGACCTCATCGGCGACCGCAATCGCCTCGTTGTCGTCGCGGATGCGGCGCGCCGGGCGGCGCCGCAAAGGCGGCGTGCGAAATTCAAAATTCACGTTATCGACAGTCGCCGTCGCGAGCGCAGCGGTCATGGCCCCAATCCTCGCCAATCGAAATATCAACTCCACGCGTGGCGCGGCGGCGCAACGCCGTTCAGGAGATGATTGCCAATGTGAAAAAATTTCCAGCGCACCGGGTCGTGCAGCGTATGGGTGCGGGCGTTGCGCCAATGCCGATCCAGATTGTACTCGCCGAGGGTCGAGCGCGCGCCGCCGAGTTCGTGCAACTTGTTCGTGGCGAGGATCGCAATCTCGGTGGTCAAGACCTTGGCTTCTGCGACCTTCACCGCGGTCTCGGCGACCGCTTCATCCGTCGGATCGTGCAGGATCCCGTCGATCGCGCGCCCTGCCCGCTCGAGTAGCGCCTCGGCGGCATGCAGCTTGACCTCGATGTCGCCGATCTGGGCGATGGTGAAGACATCCTCATAGCCATGCTCCTGGCCGCTGTCGATCCAAGGCCTGACGCGATGGCGTACGAAGCGGATCGTCTCCTCGATCGCGCCGCGCGCGATGCCGACGTCGACCGCCGCCTGGATGATCTGCGACACCGAGCCGTTCGAGGACGGGCGCTCCGCGCCGAGATAGGCCGGGATGACCGCCTCGGGACCGACGCGGACATTATTGATAAGCACGTTGCCGCTCGCCGTCGTCCGCTGGCCGAAGCTCGACCACGAATCGACGATCGTCAGGCCTGACGCGTCGCGCGGCGCAATCGCGAGATGGACGTCGCCGTTGTCATCGACCGCGCCGATATGAATGTAATGCGCGAACAGCGCGCCCGTCGCGTAGAACTTCTCGCCGTTCACGACATAAGATTCGCCGTCGCGCCGCAATGTCGTCTCGAAGGCGCCGACATGGCGGCTCTTCGCTTCGGAAAAGGCGTTGCCCAGCCGATAGCCCTGAAGCACGCGGCCGAACCATAGGCGCTTCTGCTCCTCGGTGGCCGTCACCCTGATCGCGTCGAGCGCGGCGAAATGATTCTGCGGAAGCTGGCCGAGCGAAGGATCAGCGGCGGAAATGGTCGCGATCACCTCTGCGAGCGTCGCGAACGACACCCCTGCGCCGCCATAGGCTTTAGGCACGGTGATCGCCCAGAGGCCCGCGCCGGAGAAACGGTCAAGCTCCTTTACCGGCAACCGGCGCTCGCGATCACGCTCGGCCGCCTCGAGCGCAAATTCGTCGGCGAGCTCGCGCGCAACGCTCAGCGCTTCGTCATCCGAGGCGATGCGATGCGCGTTCGGATAAAGGTGAAAGCGAAACGATTCAGGAGCCGGCGCGGCGGTCGGAGAGGATGCGAGAATAGGGGACATTGGCTTACTCAGGCTTCCGGCGTCAGGCGAGATTCAGGGGCCGGTAGCGGCCATGACCATAGACGAGAGCCTCCGCGCCGCCGCCGATATGGACGGCCTGCACGGCGCCGATGATGACGCCATGGCTATGCCGCTCGATGATTTCCTCGACGGCGCAGTCGATAACCGCAAGGGCGTCTTCCAGTCCGAAGGCGCCGGTCGCAAATTGCCGCCAACGCGCCCCTTGGTACCGTTCAGCGCCTTTGACGCCGCCGAGGCCGGCGAACCGGTCGGCTATAGGCTGGTGGCGCGGACCAAGGATATTGACGCAATAATGGCGCTCACGCTGGATGATCGGCCAGGCTGAAGCGTTTCGGTTGACGCAGATCAACATTGTCGGCGGCTCGACAGACAGCGAGATCGCCGAGGTGACGGTCAGCCCGGTCCGCCTTTCGTCCACGCCCGCGGTGATCACGCTGACGCCGCCGGCGAGATGCCGCATCGCTTCGCGAAACGTCCCGACTTCGAGCGGCGGCGTGGGGATTTGCCGCAAAGCCATCGTCATCCAAGCGCCCTCGTTCGGTCCAGCATCAATAGGCTCGCCGAAAGAAGTACGGCGCCCGACCAGAAGGCGCTTGTCCAATAGGCGAGCAGGAGGCGGGGATGCGAGCCAAGGCAGAGCGCTTTGGCGAGGGAGCACAGATCGGAATTCGCGACCAGGCAGCCGCCGGCTTCGCGCCAGGAGAGATAGCCGTAGCCGACGACCTCGCCATAAGTGAGCCACCACCAGGCGATCGCCGCCAGAAGCACTGCGCCGCCGATCGAGATCAGCGTCAATGTCGCCCGTGTCATTGCGGCCTCACGTAGCGAGCCCAAGCGTCGCGAGAATCTGTCGCCGCAAGATGACGAGATCGGCGTCGTCGCGATGGCGCGGATAAGGCCGCTCGACGCGAAACTCCGCCTTGATCCGCGCCGGCCGCTCGGTCAGGACGATCACCCGCGAGGAGAGCAGCAGCGCCTCCTCGACGTCGTGGGTAACGAGGATCGCGGTGAAGCCCGCTTTCCGCCACAGAGCCACCAGTTCGGCCTGCAAGCTTAACCGCGTCAGCGAATCGAGCTTGCCGAGCGGCTCGTCGAGCAACAGAAGAGCCGGATCATTGACGAGGGCGCGGGCCAGAGCGGCGCGCTGCGCCATGCCGCCGGAAAGTTGATGCGGATAGGCGCCCGAGAAGGCGCGAAGACCCACGAGATCGAGCGCGGCGTCGACACCCGCGCGCTGCTGAGCGAGCACGCCGCGCGCGTCGAGCCCGGTCGCGACATTGCTCCAGACTGTCGCCCAGGGAAACAAGGTCGGGTCTTGAAACACCAGGATCCGCGACGGATCCGGGCGATCGATCGGCGAGCCGTCCGCCGTTATTTTTCCCGACGACGGCTGTTCGAGCCCGGAGACGAGCCGCAGCAGAGTCGATTTGCCGCAGCCCGAAGGGCCGAGCAAGGCGACGAACTCGCCGGCGGCGACGGAAAGGTCGATCGAATCCAGCACGGGGAGACGCGAGCCGCCGAGGTCGAAGGCGTGGCTGACGCCGCTGATCTCGACGGCGACGCTTTGCGCCGCCTGCGGCGCCTTCCGGAGCGCGGTGACGGCGGCCATCAGATGAACCCCTTCTGGTAATTGAGGAGCTGATCGCGGGCGACGAACAGCAACTTGACGATGCCGGCGCAGATCAGGGACATGATCACCAGGGTCGCATAGACGTTGGCGTAGCCCGAATAGGCGGTCTGGAACTGGATGTACCATCCAAGGCCGAACTTCGCGCCCAGCATCTCGGCGACGACGAGAACGGCGAAGGAATAATAAAGGCCCATGAACAGGCCGACAAAGACGTGCGGGAGCGACGCCGGAACGGCGATTTTCGAGATCAGGTACCAATTGGGCGCGCCAAGATTGCGCCCGACGTCGTAATAGGCCCGATTCACCGCGGCGACGCCGGACGAGGTCAGGATCGTTACCGGAATGCCGGAAGCGAGAGCGACGATGAAGACGCTGGCGGCGAAAGTCGTCGGAAAGAAGAAGAACGTGCAAGGAATCCAAGCGGTCGCCGGCACCGGGCCGATCAGTTTCAGGATCGGCATGCCCCAGTAGCTGAAACGCTTCGACCAGCCGAGCGCGACCCCGGCGGCGTAGCCGACGACAACCCCGGAGACGAAGCCAAGCGACCATAGGCGCAGCGTATAGGCGATGCAGACGAGAAGCCGAGGCGCCTCGGCGACATAGACATTCAGCAGCCCGTTGGGCGGCGAAAAGAAGGGCTTTGGCAGCCAGCCTAGCTTTGCTGTGGTAAGTTCCCAGAGCGCGAACCAGACGCCGATGGCGATGAACCACGGTCCGTAATGAACGATCGCATCTCCCGTTCGGCCGAGGCGCCGGACGATGAAGGCCAAAGCGGCAAAGACCGCCGCGCCGCCGGCGGTGATCGCGGCGAACAAACCCGCGCTGCCCCAGGGGACCACGTCAGGCAAGCCGACCGTAACGAGCGCCGCCGCGGCCCAGGCCGCGGCAGCCAAGAGGCCGTTTGTCCAAATCGCCTGCTGAAGGCCAGATAAGGAGGCGGGAGAATTCGCCGCGCCGCCGTCCAGCGTTTCAATTGCATTGCTCATCGGCGACAACTCACGCGAGGAGATTGACTGTCACGCGCTCCGCAAAGGCCTTGGGATCGGTGGAGGGTTCGAGCACCTTGACCAGCTTCAAGTCTTCCGCAGTGATTCGAATCTGGTCGACCAGCGGTTGGCCGATCGGATGATCGTGGTAGACAAGCGCGCCTAGAATTTCGGTCAGATCCCGAACGCTTAGGCCGGCCGGCTTCAATGCCTCGAAATACCATTCGGCGACTTCGTCGGGATGATTGGCTGTATATTCGTGGACCTCGATATTGGCCTCCGCCAAGCGTCGCAGCGCGTCTTTGTTCGCCTGCAAGAACGGCCCATTGGCCCCGAGCACGCAGCACGTGTGATTCTGGTACACGCCGGTCTGAGTATCGGCGATCTTGGTGAAGCCGAACTGCTTTTCGATCGAATAGGCCCATGGATCAAGATGCGCGGCAAGATCGGCGTCGCCGCGATTGACCGTCTCGCCAACCAGATCGAAGGGCACCGCTTTCCAGGTGACGTCCGTCTCCGGATCGATGCCGGCTTTCGCCAGCGTGACCTGGAATGCGACCTGCGGCGGCGCCCCGATTCCGTAGGTCGCGATCGTCTTACCTTTAACGCCGGCTATGTCCTTGACGCCCGACGCCTTCGAGGCAAGCAGGCGTTGGCAGCCGCCATGCGAGCCGACGAAAAGCTTGACGTCGAACCCCTGTTCGAGCGGTTTGAGCCAATCGCCGATCAAGCCGGCGCCGGCGTCGGATTTGCCGGTGGCGAGAGCCTGGATCAAGGTCTGGCCGCTGGCGCCTTGGTAGAAGAGTTCGACGTCGAGATTATGCTTGGCGTAGATGCCCTTGGCGACGCCGAAGCCAAGCGGCGAGTGGCAAGCCGCGACCTCCGTCCAGGCGAGGCGGATTTTCGGCGCCGGCGCGGCGATCGCCGGCGAGAATACCTGCCGGCTGAGGGCCGCCGCCGAGGCGACGACGCCAGCGGCGCCGGCAGTTTTGAGAACCGTACGGCGAGAAGGCCTGGCTGTATGCGATTGTTGTTTCGTCATCGAGAACCCCTTCGTGGAAAGATTGGATAATACTCGTGTCACGCAGCTGTCCGCGCTGACGCATTGATCCACGCGCCGCGACAGGCGTCGCGACGCAACCCCTAAGTCTCGCAACGCCTTCTATCCGTGACCATTTCGGTCCTCCTTCAGAACAGGGCGCGCGCTCAATAGGCGGAAGCCAGTTCGACCCTGGGCGACGCGGGATCAATCAGGTCGGCGTGATGGCGCCGAGCGACATCAGGATGCGAGCGCAGTCGGCTCTTGAGATCATTCCGGCGACATCCGATCACTTCTGCGGTTATTAGTCAAGTGAATCTATAGACTATATTATCTAATAGCGGAAGCGCGTCGTGACCGACGTCGCGCCTCAATGGAAAGCAGAAGAAGCTTCGATGACCGACCGACCGCCTCGCCGTGCTCAACACGCCGATCAAGGCCCTTCAGCGGACCGTGGCGCCGCGGCCGAAGAACAGGTTGTTTTGAAAGATTCGCGCCAGCCGAAGAGCCGTGCGACTGAGGAATCCTGTCATGGCAGCCGGCCCCTACGAATGGATTTCAATGGATTTCGTCGCTTAGCGCGCAATGCTGGAGCGACTATCCAGGCGCCAGGACTGGCTCCGGCTCTGCGCCGCTGCGCGCACGGTCTTTTCGTTTGAATGCCTCGATGTCTCGATATTGCGCGGCCGGATGGCTCGCCGGCAGATAGGGTCCGGCGCCAAAGAGCTTCTCGCGCAATGTACGGCCTGCGGCATAGGTCTTCGGATAAGCGCCGCGGCGCTGCAATTCAGGCACCAGACAATCGACGACGTCCTCAAAGGTTTCATGCGTCACGGCGTAAGCGAGATTGAAGCCGTCCACATCCGTTTCCTCGACCCATTCTTGCAGAATGTCCGCTACCCTGGCGGCCGAGCCGACGAAGACAGGACCGACGCCGCCAATGCCGCCCCACGACGCCAGCTCCTTGATCGTCCAGGTGCGATCGCCGCCAGTCAGGTGCTCGACCAAGGAATGGACCGCGTTGGTCTCCTCCTTCTTGACGACGTCATCCGGCGCGAAACGTCCGAAATCGATGCCGCTCCAACCCGACATGAAGACCAGCGCGCCGTCATAGGAGGCGTAGCTCTGGTATTCCTCGAACTTCGCCTTGGCCTTGGCGTCAGTCTCGTCGACGATGAGCGTCACGAGATTGTAAACGTAGAGCTTGCGCGGGTCGCGGCCGGAAGCCGCAGCCTTCGCGCGGACGTCGTGCACATAGGCCTTGAGCAGACGCTTCGATTGCGCGCCGACGAAGACGCATTCGGCGTTGCGGGCGGCGAAGCTCTTTCCCGGCCCTGACGCGCCGGCTTGGTAGAGAACCGGCGTCCTCTGCGGCGACGGCTCGCAGAGATGATAGCCGGGGACGTCGAAATATTTGCCCTTATGGCCGATCTCGTGAACCTTTTCCGGATGAGCGAAAATTCCGCGCTCGCGATCGCGGACAACAGCGCCCTCCTCCCAACTTCCCTCGAACAGCTTGTAGAGGACCTCGACATATTCCTCGGCCACTTCGTAGCGGTTGTCGTGGCGGCGCAGGCCGCCTTGGCCGATATTTTTCGCGCCGCTTTCCAGATACGACGTGACGATGTTCCAGCCGACCCGGCCTTTGGTAAGATGATCGGCGGTCGAGAGACGGCGCGCGAACGTGTAAGGATGCTCGAACGAGGTCGAGGCGGTAATGCCGATGCCGAGATGCTTCGTCGCCATGGAAATAGGCACGGCGAGCTGAAGCGGATCATTGACCGGGATTTGCGCCGCCTGCTGGATCGCGTGGTAATTGCCGCCTTTATAGACGTCATAGTAACCGATCACATCGGCGATAAAGATTCCGTCGAAAATCCCGCGCTCAAGCGTCGCGGCGAGCTCAGTCCAGTATTCGATGTCCTTGTACTGCCACGATCGGTCGCGCGGATGCGCCCAGAGTCCGGGCGACTGGTGTGCGACGCAGTTCATGTCGAAGGCGTTGAAACGGATCTGTCTCGTCATGGCTTTTCTCAGTTAGGATTGGTCAGGCCGCGGCGCGAGTGGAAAGCCGGCCGCGCTCTGAGACCTCGGCTTGCCGCACTTCGTCGCGGAGCAGACTCCAGATTTCGTGACGCAAGCGCGCGAATTCCGGCTCGGCGCAGAGATCCTCCTCGCGAGAGCGCGACGGAAACGAAACGTCGATCACCTTTTTGATTCGACCAGGCCGCGAGGTCATCACAGCGACGCGCTGACCGAGATAGACGGCCTCGTCGATGCCATGGGTGATGAAGACGATCGTCTTGCCGGATTCATCCCAGATGCGAACGAGTTCGCCCTGGAGATTCTCCCGGGTCTGAGCGTCCAGCGCCGCGAAGGGTTCGTCCATCAGAAGGACGTCGGGATCGTAGGCGAGGCTGCGCGCAATCGCGACGCGTTGTTTCATGCCGCCGGAGAGCTCGTGCGGATAGCGGTCGCCAAATTCGGCGAGACCGACCATGGCGAGGAAATGGCGCGCGATCTCGGCGCGCCGGCGCAGCGGGAGCCCTTTCGCCTCAAGGCCGAACTCGACGTTCTTCTGCGCCGTCCGCCAGGGAAAGAGCGCGTATTGTTGAAAGACGATGCCGCGATCGAGCGCTGGGCCGACGATCGGCTTCCCGCCGACCAGGATACGGCCGGTTGTCGGCCGCGTCAGTCCGCCGAGCAGATCGAGCAGCGTCGATTTCCCGCAACCGCTCGGCCCGACGATAACGAAGAATTCCCCAGCTTTTATTTCGAGGTTTATGCCATCCAACGCGACAAACGCGTCCGTCTTGGACTTGCCGGCGGACGACTTTACGTCAAATGTCTTACCGACGTTCTGAATGTGAATGACGCTGCTCACGGGCCGAGCGCTCCTCGCGAGATGGGTTTCGAACAAGGTTGCGAAAGCCGGGATTGATCCAGCTCGGCTTCCGCTTTTCACGACGGGAGAATGAGATCAATTGGCGGAAGCGCTGTCCTTGGCGTACGGATTGAACTCGTTCGTATAAAAATCCGTCGGCTTGTATTTGCCAGGCGGTACGATGCTCGCATGCTCGACGAGTTGCAGCCAGAAGGCAAGGTCCTGTTCGTTGTTGAGTCCATGCCTGGCCCAACGCAGCACGGTGTAATCCTTGCTGCCGTTCTTGGTATAGAGATCCGGCAAATACTGCGGATCGAGACGTCCCTTGTCGAGGCCGAGCTTGATGACCTCGGCGGGGTGAGCATTCGCCCAATCGGCCGCGTCGGCGATTGCGGAAACATAGGCGCGCACGAGATCTGGATGTTCAGCGATGAACTTTTCGGACGCCATCGTGCCGCCGCGGGTGACGAACCGCCCAGCAATGTCGGCGACGGAAAAGAGCTGGCGATAGCCCTTGCGCACCAGATCGATATTGATGGGCGCATAAGCGATGACTGCGTCGACGCCGCCCTGATCCAGCACTTGCTGCAATTGCGCCTGCGGGACCGGTACGATCTGCACGTCTTCCTTAGCCACGCCGTGCTTCGATAGCCAGTCGAGCGCAAACCAGACGCCTGAGAAGCTCGGCCATTGCGTGCCGATCTTCTTGCCTCTCAAGTCTTCCGGTTTCTTGATCGGCCCATCGGCGCGGACGACGAGACCGTCGCCGGCGGTGTCCGGGTTGAACGGCAGCGTCGAGGAGACGATCTCCTTGGCTTTCAACCCTTTGTCGAGCGCGTTGATGAAATAAGCATAATCCGCGAAAGGCGCAAAATCGAGCGCTCCGCTGTCGAGCGCGACCGTATATTGGTCCCATGGAACAACGGCAAGCTGGGCATCGAGGCCGTATTTCTTAAAATAACCTTGCTCTTCGGCCACTTCGATCAGTTCGTACCCCGCGGTCCAGCCAAAGTTCAAGGGCGGAAAGAATATCTTTACCGTCTTTAGCTCTTCAGCGACGCATGGAAGCGATGTTCCCGCCATCCCGCTTGCGACAACGATCGCGAGCGCCGCGATCTGTAAGAAACGCTTCAAAGGCGCGACAATCGACAAGGGGCTCATAGTTTTTCTCCCTAACGATCAACAAAACACATCGAAACTCGCCGACTGACGACGGTCGCTGCTCTCACGAGCGAATGTCCTGCTTCCAAGCTGTGAGGCGCCTCTCGAGCGCAACAAGCCCCCAATTGCTGGCGATGCCCAGCAAAGCGAGGACGATGACGCCAACATAAAGAAGGTGGACGCTGAGCAGATATTGAGCATTCACGATGAGATAGCCGAGCCCGCTGCTTGCTCCGACCATTTCGGAGACGACGAGCATCAAAAAGGAATAGGTCGCGCCTAGCCGTGCGCCTGTGATGATCGAAGGGAGGGCCGAGGGCAGCACCACTTTCACGAATATCCGCCAATCAGGCAGGCCGATTGAACGCGCATATTTGACGAGCGCGGGGTCGGCTTGGCGAACGCCCGTCACCGTCCCAAGCAGGATCGGCCAAACGACGACCCAATAGATGATGGCGACGTTGGTGGCGTAGCCTATTCCGAAAAATAGAATGAAAGCCGGAAACAGAGAGACAGGATTGGTCTGGCGCAGAAGCTGGAGAAGCGGATTGAGATAGGCCTCAAGCGGCTTGTACCAGCCAACGAGAAGACCGAGCGGTACGGCGGTGATAACGCCCAGCGCGAAGCCGCCCGCAGCGCGCTCGATGCTGACAAACACCTGGGGCCACAGCTTGCCCGCCCACGCATATTCGACTCCACGCGTCACCACTTCCGAGAATGGCGGCAGGAAAGTTCGATTGATCAGACCGAAGCGCGGCGCCAATTCCCAGAGAAGGAGAAAAACGAGGATAGCCGCCGAATTCCTCGCAACCGGCTCGACCCAAAGCGCAAAGGCCTTGGCCCCGACGCGCCAATCGCGTTCCCGGACGTCAGGCGGCGCCGCCTCATGCGAAACTTGAATCGACATGCTCAGCTCCCATTCTCCTGGCCCGGCGACCGCTGGCGAGATACCTTAGCACATAACTATATATTGTCTATAGACTAATTAGAAAATAGTCGCGCGCCAATGCGCTCGTTCGGCCCGTAAGCGCCGTTGAAAGGCGAATGCATTCATTGCGAGACTTGGCGCCCAGCCATTGCGCCGGGTCAAAACACGGCGGCATTCATCCTCGCGGCAAGGGACATCGGCTAGACTTCCGCGACTACCCTGCGCTTCAGTTCGGCGAGTAGGCTGCTCGCCCCCTCTCGCTCCGATCGCGGCGTATCGATTGCGAGATCGAGCGCTATCCTCCCGTCGCGCAAAACCAACACCCGGTCGGCAAGCGCAATGGCTTCGGCCACATCATGCGTGATCAAGATGGACGTGAAGCCGCGCTCTGCCCAAAGGGTCAGGAGCAGTCGGTGCATGTCGGCGCGGGTGAGCGCGTCGAGCGCGCCGAAGGGCTCGTCGAGGAGGAGGATTTTTGGCTTCGGCACAAGCGCCCGAGCGAGAGCGACCCGTTGTCGTTGGCCGCCCGAGAGAACGTACGGCCAATCCTGCGCGCGATCGGCAAGCCCGACGGCCTGTAACGCTTGCATCGCTTGCGCGCGCCAATCGTCGCCTCGCGCGATCCCGACATTGGCTATCACGCGCTGCCAGGGCAGCAGACGCGCGTCCTGAAACATGATGCGCGCGGCTTTTTGAACGTCGGCGACCGCGCAGCCGTCGATCGACACCGCGCCGGAGGTCGGCCGATCGAGGCCGGCAATGAGGCGAAGCAGGGTGGTTTTGCCGCCGCCTGAACGGCCGACAATGGCGATGAATTGCCCCGGTTCGACCTTGAGATTGACGGCGCTCAGCACCACGCGGTGGCCGAACGTCTTGGTCAGCTCGCTCAGCTCGATCGCCGCGCCGTCGAGCCGCCGACCGCTGGTTTCGAGTCGGCCTGCAGCTGTCGTATTTCGCCCGTCGGACGCCGCGACGCGACCCAAGACGCGCGGATTGCCAAACAGGCGGGCAGCCTCGCTCACGCGCCAATCTCCGCACGACGAGCGTAGCTCGGATGCCAGCGCAGCATGGCGCGCTCGCCTTGTTTGGCGATCACATCCGATATTTTGCCGAGCGCGGCGTAGACGATGATCCCGAGCAGGACGATGTCCGTCTGCAGAAATTCCCGCGCGTTCATCGTCATATAGCCAATGCCGGACGACGCCGAGATCGTCTCCGCGACGATCAAGGTCAGCCACATGATCCCAAGTCCGTAGCGCAATCCGACGAAGACCGATGGAAGCGCGCCGGGCAGGACGACGCGCCAGATCAGCGCCCATGGGCCGAGATCGTAAACGCGCGCCATTTCAACGAGCGCGGGATCGATCGTCCGGACGCCATGATAGGTGTTCAGATAAACAGGAAACAACACGCCGAGGGCGACCAGGAAGATCTTCGCCTCCTCGCCGATGCCGAACCACAGAATCACCATCGGAATGATGGCGAGGTGAGGCACGTTGCGAAGCATCTGCAGCGTCGAATCGAGGAGAAGCTCAGCGGGCCGCCAAAGTCCGTTGATTACGCCGAGCGCGAAGCCAAGCAGTCCGCCGATCAACAAGCCTTTGAAGGCCCGTTCCGAGCTGATCGCGACGGCTTGAAGCAGCGAGCCGTCCCTCAGCGTTTGCCAGAAGGCGATTGCGACCGAACTCGGCGCCGGCAGGACGCGCTGGGCCAGCAATCCAAAGTCGGCGCTGAACTCCCATCCGGCCAAGACGGCGAAGGGAACGAGCCACGGCGCAAAGCGCCAAAGATCAGCCGCCGGGCGGCAGAGCGCCAGGACTGTCGACCGACGCCCCGCTTCGTGCTTCTGCACGGCGATCAGCCTCCGCCCTTCAGTAAGGCGTCTTGGACTTTGATCGGCCTGGGGATCAGCCCGAGCGTCAGGAAAGTATCGGCGATCTTTTGTTGATCCACGATCACATCAGGACGGATCGGGCGAACGTCCCAAGCCTCGCGCGCGAGAGCGAGTCTCAGGATCGGCGGAGGAAGTCCAACTTCAGGGCTAAGCTCGGCGGCGGCGGCGTCAATGTTGCGGCTGGCCCACGCGTCGACCTCCTTCATGGATGCGAGCAGCGCCTCGATGACCGCCGGATTGGCTTCGACGAATTTCCGCTCGCCGAGATAAAACTGCCGATTGGCGACGAGTCCCTCGCCGTTGACCAAGGTTCGCGCCTTGATCGCGATCTCGGCGCTCGCCTGGAACGGATCCCAAATCGCCCACGCATCGACGTCGCCATGCTCAAAAGCGGCGCGCGCGTCCGACGGCTTGAGGAAGACGGGCGTGATGTCGGAATAAGCAAGACCCGCCTTTTCCAGCGCCTTGACGAGAAGGTAATGAACATTGGAGCCCTTATTGAGCGCCACCTTTTTGCCCTTGAGCTCGGCGACGCCGCGGATCGGGCTGTCTCTCGGTACGAGAATCGCTTCCGATGACGGCGCCTCGGGCTCGTTGGCCACATAGACGAGCGGAGCGCCGGCCGCTTGTGCGAAAATCGGCGGCGATTCGCCGGTAATGCCGAAGTCGAGCGCGCCGACATTCAGCGCCTCGAGCAGTTGCGGCCCGCCGGGAAATTCCGTCCATTCCACGGAAAAACCCAGCGGCTGAAGATTCTTCTCCAATGAACCGCGCGCCTTGAGAAGGAGGAACGTGCCGTACTTTTGATAGCCGACGCGGAGGATCTTACCGGCGGCTTGAGCCGGCTGCTGGGCGATGGCGAAGGCTAATGCGGCGGCCGCTAAAGCGATAGCGAGCCGCGCCGCTGCAAGCGCCGTCGAGCGTCCGCTCGACGCGGTTGTCGTCTCCTCGACCAAATCCGACATGGGGCGATCATTCTCCCGTCTTAGACAGCGCGGTTATAATGCGCTATTTCCACTATGTCTATTAAATCTGTAGACAAAGCCAATTTATATGCTATGTTCCGATGGAGTTCCCTCCAACGAAGGCGGAAGCCGATGAAAAACCCGACCACGCTCATCGCGAGCGCCATGCTTCTGGCGGTCGCCTCGCAAATGCCTGCGGCGGCGGAGACGATTCGGATCGGCTATCAGAACGAGCCGGACCCTTCCCATGTCGCGATCGTCGACGGACTTTACGAGAAAGCCACGGGCGACAGGATCGAATGGCGCAAGTTCGATTCCGGCGCGAGCGTCGTCGCCGCGCTCGCCTCCAACGCCATCGATATCGGCTATGCCGGCTCCAGCCCGCTGGCGGCTGGGGTCACGCGCGGCGCGCCGATCGAGGTCTTTCTCTTGGCCGGCCTGATCGGCAAGGCCGAAGGTTTGGTCGTGCGCAATGGCTCGGGCGTCAATGAGGTCAAGGACCTCGTCGGCAAGAAAGTGGCGACGCCATTCGTCTCGACCAGCCATTACAGCTTGCTCTATGTGCTGAAGCACGACGGCGTCGATCCGACCAAAGTCAACGTACTCAATCTTCAGCCGCCCGAAATCGCCGCGGCCTTCGCCCGCGGCGATATCGATGCGGCTTATGTTTGGGATCCGGTTCTGTCGAAAGCCAAGGAGAACGGAAAAATCCTCATCGACTCCGCCGAAGTCGCCAAGCTTGGCGGGCCGACTTTCGTCGCTTGGGCGACGCGGAAAGATTACGCCGCCGCGCATCCCGCCGTGCTCAAGGCTTTCACCAAGGTGACGCTCGACACGTACGCCCATTTCCGTAAAGAACCGGACGATTACAAAGCGGGAACTTCCAACGCGAAGAAGATCGCAGACTTCAACGGCGCCAAAGTGGAGGAAATTTTCGACGAGGTCGACGGCGCCTACTATCCTCTCGCCGACGAACAAGCGTCGGATGCTTACCTTGGCAAGGGAACGGCAGACGCCCTTGCAGCGACGGCCGCCTTCCTGAAGGAGCAAAAGAAGGTCGAAGCCTTGCTGCCGAGCTACTCTGGAAGCATCACCGCTGAGGTCGTGAAAGCCGCGACGACCCCCAGCCAATAAGAGATTGCCTGGGACGAACCTCGCCTGCGCGAGGTTGGTCCAGGGGCGCGCTGCGATGACCACTCTCGCAATCAGAGACGTGATTGTGCGCTACGGCGCGGACTCGGATGAAACCGTGACCGCGCTCGACCGCGTCTCGCTGACGATCGAACCCGGGAGTTTCGTCGTGGCGCTTGGCGCGTCGGGCTGCGGCAAGACGACATTGCTCAACCTGATGGCCGGATTTTTGCGGCCGACTTCCGGCGTTGCGACATTTGACGGCCGTCCCATCGAAGGCCCGAGCTCCGAACGCGGCGTCGTTTTCCAACACGGCGCCTTGATGCCCTGGCTGAACGTCATCGACAACGTCGCCTTTGGATTGCGGCTCAAAGGCGTTCCTCGCAGGGATCGTCACCAACGGGCCCGCGGAATCTTGCGACTGGTCGGGCTCGAAGGGATGGAGGAGCGCCGGATATGGCAATTGTCCGGCGGCATGCGTCAGCGGGTCGGCGTGGCGAGAGCTTTGACTGCCGATCCCGACGTTCTGCTGATGGACGAGCCCTTGGGCGCGCTCGACGCGCTCACGCGCGAGCAGATGCAAGAGCTCATCCTCGATATTTGGGCGCGAACCAAGAAAAGCGTCTTCTTCATCACGCACGGAATCGACGAAGCCGTCTTCATGGCAAGCAAGCTTCTCGTGATGTCGCCGCGCCCCGGTCGCGTCGTCGCCTCGATCGATCTCGCCTTCGGTCGGCAATTCACGGAAGGCGCGAAGGCCGGCGAGGTCAAAGCTCAACCTGAATTCATCGTCACGCGCGAACGGGTGAAGCAGCTCGTCTTCTCCAGCCGCCAGCTGGCGGAGGGCGCGCTATGAGCGAATCGCGGACATTGCAGTCGCCGTGGGCGGGCAGCCTGCGCGTTCTTTCCCTAGGCCCGCGACGCGCGCGTGGGCGCTTCACCTATGTCGGCAAAGTCTCAGTCGCGACCTGCGTCGCTATGATCTTGCTGTGGTGGATCGCGGCGTGGCTGGAAGTCGCGCCGGCGATGTTCCTGCCGTCGCCGCTCGCCGTCGCCGCGAAGTTCGTTGCGGTGTGGCGCGACGGCTTTCAGGACGCCACTCTGTCGCAGCACCTTTTCGCGAGCCTCGGCCGCGTCGTCGCAGCGCTCGCCGGCGCGATTGTCTTTGGCGTTATCCTTGGCTTCGCCATGAACCTCAGCGAGACCGCGCGCGGCATCGTCGAGCCTCTTTTGGAGTTCTACCGGCCAATTCCTCCCCTCGCCTACCTCCCGCTGGTGATCATCTGGTTCGGCATCGGCGAGTTCGCGAAAATCCTGGTGATCTTTCTCGGCATCCTGCCGTCGGTCCTTATCGCCACCAACGATGGCTTGAAATCCATATCGCGTGACATGGTCAACGCCGCGCGCTCCCTCGGCGCAAGCCGTCTGCAGGTCGTCCTGCTTGTGCTTCTGCCATACGCTTTGCCGAGCATCCTGACCGGGACTCGCATCGGCTTGGGAACCGGCTGGGCCACTCTGGTCGCCGCCGAGCTCGTGGCCGCCACCCAGGGCCTTGGTTTCATGATCAAGGGCGCTGCGGATTTTCTTGTCACCGACGTGGTCATATTGGGCATCCTCGTCATCGCCGCGGCGGCGATCGTCATGGAGCTCGGGCTACGGCTGGTCCAACGCACGCTCGCCCCTTGGCAGGGGCATCAGTAAGTCCCGACGACATCTTCCATTCGAAACGTAGCCAGAGACCGATGATCAAACGCCATCATGTACCCCAGGCGCCGCCGCCGCCGCGTGGCGTCAAATACCACCACGCGACTCAAGCGGACGGCTGGCTCCATGTGACCGGCCAATTGCCGACGGACGCCGCCGCGCTCGCGGCGCCGCTTCCGGAAGGCGTCGAGGCGCAGGCCGAGAAGACTTTCGAGAACCTTGTCACGATTGTCGAAGCGGCCGGCTACGCTCTTTCCGACACTGTTTTCGCGCGCATCTATCTCGCCGATTTCGAGCGCGACTTTGACGCCTTCAACAAAGTCTACCATCGCTATTTCTCGGACGACAAGGCGGCGCCCTCACGCACGACGATCGGCGTCGCCAAGCTCGGCCGCGGCGCGCTCGTGGAAGTCGACCTCGTTCTCTATCAGGCGCCGCTACCGTGAGCCCTATGGCGGACGACATCCGGCTGACGACGGACGTCCTGGTCCTCGGCGGCGGGCCGGCGGGCGCTTGGGCCGCGATCGCGGCGGCCGAGAGCGGCGCTTCCGTCGTACTTGCGGATAAGGGCCGTGTCGGCACGAGCGGGGCGACCGCTGCAGCCAATACCGCGGTGATCGACGTCGCGCCTGACGGTAAGTCGTGTGAGCATGTTCTCAAACGCCGGCTCGATAAAGGGCTTGGACTGGTTCGCCCCGATTGGGTCGAGAGAATGGTCGACGAAACCCACAGCCAACTTGGCAGGCTTGCCGGCTGGGGTTACGCCTTTCCAACCGATGATCGCGGCGCTCTTTATCGCGGCAGCCTGCGCGGTCCCGACTATATGCAGATATTGCGCCGCCGGGCGCAGAAGCTCGGCGTCAAGCTCCTCGACCACAGCCCGGCTTTGGATTTGCTCGTCGGCGGCGACGAAGTCGTGGGCGGTCGCGGCGTCGGGCGCAAGGGCGGGCCGTGGCAAGTGCGGGCCGGCGCCGTCGTCGTCGCGACCGGCGGTTGCGCCTTCATGAGCAAGGCGCTCGGCACGTATGGGCTGACCGGCGACGGCCTGTTGATGGCGGCGGAAGCCGGCGCCGCGCTCTCAGGCATGGAGTTTTCCGGGCAATACGGGATTTCGCATGTCGCCGCGACCGTGACCAAGAACCTTATCTACGATTGGGCGACGTTCAGCGACGAAAGCGGCCGGACGCTGGAAGGAGAGGACATATTCGAACTTCTCGCCGAGCATTTGCCGCGGGGGCCTGTTTACGCGATTGTCGACAAAGCGACGCCTTCGATTCAGGAAGGACTGCGCCGCGGCCAGCCGAACATCTTCTTGCCGCTGGATAGGCAAGGCGTCGATCCGTTCCGGCAGCGCTTTCCGGTCACGCTCCGCTATGAAGGGACGGTGCGCGGCGTCGGCGGTCTCGCCATCAGCAAGAACGGCGCGACATCCGTACCTGGACTTTACGCCGCCGGCGACGCCGCCTCCCGTGAACCCGTCGTCGGCGCGGTGAGCGGCGGCGGCGGCCCGAATTCGACCTGGGCGATCGCGTCGGGCGTGTGGGCTGGCCGATCTGCGGCCGCGCATTCGGCCAAACTCGGCGCGCATGCTCATGAGCGGCGGGCTGAACCGGCCAGGCGCGACGGATCGTTGGAGGGCGGCGCGCCTGCGCCGGAGGACGTCACGGCTTGGATCGGGGTTGCGCAATCCGAAATGTTTCCACTTGAGCGCAACTTCACACGGGATGAAGCCGCCATGCGCGGCTCGCTCGACCGGCTAGGCGCCGCGTGGCGCGCGATCAGGGCCGCGGGGCCGGCCAGTCATGATGCGCGGCTGCTTCGCCGACGCAGAGAGGCGGCGGCCATGCTGGCGGCCGCCCGCTGGATTTATGCGAGCGCGCTGGAGCGACGCGAGACGCGCGGCATCCATCGCCGTCGCGATTATCCGCAACTCAGTCCCGGCGCGCCCGCGAGGCTCGAGGCGCGTGGCCTGGATCGGGTCGCCGTCGAGAGCGCGCGATGATTGAGTTGATCAGTCGAGACCGCTGCATCAAGTGCGATGCCTGCGTCGAGGCGTGTCCAGACAATGTTTTTGATTCGAGACCACACGAAATTCCTGTGATCGCGCGTTTGGAGGATTGCCAGACCTGCTTTCTCTGCGAGCTCTACTGCCCGACGGACGCGCTTTACGTCTCGCCGCTTAGGGACGATCGCGAACGGGTCGACGAAGCAGCATTGATCGCGCGAGGCTTGCTTGGAAGCTATCGCCGCGCGCTCGGCTGGCGAGGCCTGAAAGCAAGTGGGACGGAAGGCGACCTCAGCCATCGGCTCGCCGAGCCCGACGGCACGCCGCACCCGCAATGATGGCGTTCTCCGATCAGCCGCTTCGCCTCGCCATTATCGGCGGCGGGTTTACCGGCGCCGCGCTAGCGATCTACGCCGCGAAAGCAAGCGTGCGGCCGCTCTCGATCGAGATGATCGAGCCTGCAGCGCGACTGGGATATGGCGCCGCTTATGGAGCGTCTGATCAGGCGCATCGCATTAATGTCCCCAGTGATCGGATGAGCCTGTTCAGAGAAGATCCGACTCACTTCACGCGTTGGCTCTTCGACCATGGGCGCCTGCCTGACCGGGAAAGCACGGACGAGTTCGGGCGACACTACGTCCCGCGAAGCGCTTTCGGCGATTACGTGGCGGACAGTCTGAATTGCGTCCTCGCGCGAAGCCGATTCGTCGTCGAGATGCGACGCCGTCGAGCCAAGGCTATCGCGCTCCGCCGCGAGACTTCGATCTGGCGCATCGATCTGTCCGATGGCGTCTCCCTGACGGCCGACGCCGTCGCCCTTTGCACCGGCCACTCCGCCGGCGCCCCCTGCCCGATCAGCGCCGGCGCGCTGCGGCATCGAGGCCTTGTCCTCAATCCATGGGCGCCCGGGGCGCTCGACAGGATTCAGAGGCGCGATCGCGTGCTGATCGTTGGAACAGGCCTGACGATGGCCGACGTCGTCGCCACGCTCGACCGAGCCGGTCATGAAGGACCCATAAAGGCGGTGTCCCGTCACGGGCTTCTGCCCCGCCGCCACGGCCTCTTTGTCGACCTCGACCTCCTCGATGGCGAAGCGCCGCCTCAGACGGCGCTCGAATTGCTTCGATTGATCCGACGACGGGTTCGCCAATGCCCCGGCAAGGCGGACTGGCAGTCGGTCGTCGACGCTCTACGCGTTCGGCTGCCCGAAATTTGGCCGGCGCTGCCTGCCGCTGAGCGTCGGCGAGCGGCGCGCCGACTTCTGCCTTTTTGGGAGGTTCACCGGTTCCGGATATCGCCGCAAGCGGCCGTTTCCATTGAGCGTGCTCTTGCGCGCAAATCATTGACGATCGAGCGAGCCGGTCTGATCTCGCTGGATTCTCGGCACGGCGCCCTTGACGCGAACTTGCGCATGCGAGGCGGCGCTTCGATCTGGCGCGCCTATGATTCTATCATTCTCTGTGTCGGGCCAGCCAAGGACCTTCGCGCAGATCCGCTCTTCGCCAATTTGCTTGATCGCGGCTTAGCGCGAATGGACGAGGTCGGCCTCGGCCTGGACGTCGATCCCCTCGGCCGGGTTCGTGACGGGGAAGGCGATCCGCAGAGGGGTTTGTTCGCCATCGGTCCGATGACGCGAGGCAGCTTTGGCGAGATGACCGGCGCGCCGGACATAGTCCGGCATATCGAGCGCGTCATCGGCAAGCTGATATCCGCAGAATCTGCGCCGCGCGGAAAAGCCCGTGACTCGCGCGAGATCGACGTCGGGGTGACGAGCCTTCGTTTTCCTTGACTCGGCGGCTCTTCGCCGCCTTATGGCCGCCGAGCCGCTGATTGGCGAGTTCGAAGCCGGCTCGTTCGACCTATCCAGTCGAATAATCCCGAAAGGCGGCGCAAACCCCCGTTTCGCCAGCGGCTGATCGAAGCGATCCCGATTGCCCTCGGCCTCCCGATCGGCTCTATTGCGCCGCAGCATCCGGAGCGCGCCATGAAAGCCCCTCGCAAATTCTTCGAGCCGCTGGCGATCGGCGCGCCCGCGCCGCTGCGCGAATTGCCGGTCCGGCTCGAGCGGATGATCCATTTCATCCCTCCCCATGTCGAAAAGATGCGCGCCAAGGCGGCGGAGATCGCAGCGCAGGTCGACGTCGTGCTCGGCAATCTCGAAGACGCGGTGCCGATCGATGCCAAGCAGGCGGCGCGGGACGGCTTCATCGCCATGGCCCAGGCGACGGATTTCGGCGCGACGGGCCTTTGGGCCCGCGTCAACGCGCTAAATTCGCCCTGGATCGTCGACGATCTGACGCGGCTCGTCGGCGAAGTCGGCGATAAGCTCGACGTGCTGATGATCCCGAAAATCGAAGGCGATTGGGACATCCATTTCGTCGACCAATATCTCGCTCTGCTCGAGGCGCGCTACGGCTTGAAAAAGCCGATTTTGATCCATGCGATCCTCGAGACCGCGCAGGGCGTCAAGAATGTCGGAGATATAGCCGCCTCGTCGCCGCGCCTGCACGGGATGAGCCTCGGGCCGGCGGACCTCGCCGCTTCGCGCGCGATGAAGACGACCCGGGTCGGCGGCGGCCATCCGGATTATCGCGTTCTCGCCGATCCGAGCGCGGCCGGCGGCGCGCGGATCGCGGCGCAACAAGACCCGTGGCATTATACGATCGCCCGCATGGTCGACGCCTGCGCGGCCAACGGGATCAAGGCTTTCTATGGACCATTCGGCGATTTCTCCGATCCGGAAGCCTGCGAGGCGCAATTCCGCAACGCGTTCCTCCTCGGCTGCGCCGGCGCCTGGACCTTGCATCCGAGCCAGATTGCGCTCGCCCAGAAGGTCTTTTCGCCCGACCCGGCCGAAGTCGGCTTCGCCCAGAAGATTCTCGCCGCCATGCCCGACGGATCAGGCGCAGTCATGATCGACGGCAAGATGCAGGACGACGCCACCTGGAAGCAGGCCAAGGTCCTGGTCGACCTCGCCCGGCAAGTCGCCGCGAAGGACGCCGACATGGCCAAACTCTACGGCTTGTCATGAGCGCGGTCGCCTGGCGCAAGGAGGGGCCGGTCACGACCATCGTTCTCGACCGGCCGGAAGTACGAAACGCGGTCGACCGCGCCACGGCCGAAGCGCTCGCGGAGGCGTTCCGCGCCTTCGAAGCCGACGCTGAGGCTTCAGTCGCCGTGCTGTGGGGCGCGGGCGGGACGTTCTGCGCCGGCGCGGATTTGCGCGCCTTCGCCGCCGGCGCTGGCAATCGCGTTGCGCCGGACGGCGACGGGCCGATGGGGCCGACGCGAATGATCCTGTCGAAGCCGGTCATCGCCGCGGTCAGCGGCCATGCCGTCGCCGGCGGATTGGAGCTCGCCTGCTGGTGCGACCTGCGCGTCGTCGAAGAGGATGCGACATTCGGCGTCTTCTGCCGCCGCTTCGGCGTGCCGCTGATCGACGGCGGCACGGTCCGGCTGCCGCGCCTGATCGGCCTCAGCCGCGCTCTCGATATGATCCTGACCGGCCGGCCGGTCGGCGCGGCGGAAGCGCTCGCGATCGGCCTCGCCAATCGGGTCGCGCCGAAAGGCGAGGCCCTCGCCGCCGCTCAGAAGCTCGCCGCCGAGATCGCTCGCTTTCCCCAGGCGACAATGCGCGGCGACCGCAAGTCCGCTTATGAGCAAGTCGGGCTCGAATTGTCGGTCGCGCTCGCCAATGAATTCGAGATCGGCGCGCGCAATCTCGATAATGCGCGCGACGGTGCGCGGCGCTTCGTGGAAGGGCGCGGCCGAGGCGGACGCTTCGACGAGGTTTAACGCGGAGCGGCGCACCTCTCTTCTCCCCGCTTTGCGCTGGGCTGTCCGGAATGGCCCACAGCGCGTCATGGCCGGCTTGTCCTGGACAGGACAGGCCAAGCCATGACAGGCGCCATGATGGTTGCACGCGCGAACAGCCTTCGCGGGAAACCCAATCTACCCGCTCAGCACCTCGCCGAACAGCTCCCAGGTCGTCCCATTAAAGCGCTCGAGCTGCATCTGCCGGATCGGATAGTAGTTCGTCGGCGACGTGTTGATCTTGATGCCCGGCAATAAGGTCGGCAATTCCAAGTCCTTCAGATTCGCCGCTTCTTTCATGATCCTTTCTCGCGACAGATCGGCGCCGCACTGTTTGAGCACCTGGACCAGCGTAGCCGCGACGCCGTAGCCGTAGACATTGAAATTGTCGGTGACGTCGCCGCTAGGCATGTATTTGGCCATGAACTCGCGCCAGGCGTTCATGCCCGGATCGTCTTTCCACTTCGGGTCCGTCGAGTCCTTGCCGTAATTGGCGGTCAAAGTCCCGACGCATTTCTCGAGGCCGGCCGGCTTCAACACCGCGCCGATGGAAAGAGAGACGTCGGTCAAATATTCGAGCGGCTTCCAACCCGTATCATAGGCCTTCCGCAAAGCCTGCGCCGCGAATTTCGGCGTCGCCGCGATAATGAAGGTGTCGGCGCCCGATCCCTGCAAGGTGATCACCTGCGAATCCACTGTCGGCTCGGAGACTTCGTACGAGACCTCCTTGACGATCATGCTGGCGGCCTTGTCGCCGAGCGTCTCCTTGACGCTGTCCAGGTAGTCCTTCCCGAAATCGTCGTTCTGGTAGAGAATCCCGATCTTGGCGTTCGGCTTGCTCGACAAGATGTGCTTGGCGAAAACCGCGCCTTCGGTGCGATAGTTCGGCTGCCAGCCCATTGTCCAGGGATAGCGCTTATAATCACCGAATTTGCTGGCGCCGGTCGCGACGAAAAGCTGCGGCACCTTATTGTCGTTGAGATAATCCCTGATCGCGGTGTTCGGCGGCGTGCCGAGACTGTTGAAGATGAAGGCGACCTGCTCCTGCTCGACGAGCTTGCGGGTCTGCTCGACCGTTTTCGGCGGGCTGTAGCCGTCGTCGAGACTGATGAGATTGATCTTGCGGCCGTTCACGCCGCCCTGCTCGTTGATCATTTTGAAATAAGCCGCTTCGGAGCGGCCGATCGTGCCGTAAGCCGAGGCCGGCCCGCTATAGGGCATGGTCTGGCCGATCTTGATCTCCGTATCGGTGACGCCGGGCGCATTTGCGGCAAAAGCCGGGCGGCTCGCCAACGCGGCCGCAGTCGCGGCGCTCGCCTTCAAGAATGTCCGTCGTGACCACATCGTCTCTCTCCCTTTAAGCGACGCGCGTTGAACGTCGCGCGTCATCAGCTCTCTTCTTCACGTCCCGCGGCTCGGGCTTTCGCGGCGCGGCAAGAATCGGCGCCCATGACGCGCCAAAGATCGCCCCGCGCCGGCCGCGCCTTCGGGCGCGGCGTACATGATCAGAATCAGCAGGACGCCATAGATCGCCCAGGGCAAAGCCTTGGCGCCTTCGCCGAGAACGTCCGAGATTTGATCGGCGTAATTGGGCACGAACTCGATGAACAACGCGCCGACGACCATTCCCCAGATCGAGCCAAGCCCCCCGACGACGATGCCGACAACGATCGACAGCGAGAGAAAAAGCCCGAAACTGTCCGGATTGACGAAGCCAACGGTGAGGCCGCTCAAAGCGCCGGCGACGCCGACATAAGCCGCGCTCAGGCCGAATGTCGTGGTTTTGACCAAGGCGAGATCAACGCCCATTGTCTCGGCGGCGATCGGATGGTCGCGGATCGCGATCATCGCCCGGCCGATTCGGCTCTTGACCAGATTGGACGAGAACCAGAACAGCAGCGCCGCGCCAAGGAGGCAGAGGAAGTACAGCCATTGATCGCGGGTCAGCGGCAGACCGAGCGGCGCCGCCGGTTTTGAGAGAAGCAATCCTTGCACGCCGCCGGTCCAAGGGTCGAACGGCTTGAACTTGAGGAGTTGCGGAACCGCCAGCGCCAAGGCGAAAGTCGCCAGCGCGAGATAAAGGCCGCCCAGGCGAAGCGCGGGAAAGCCGAACAGGAAGCCGGCGCCGAAGCAGAGAAAGCCGGCGACCGGGATCGCGAACCAATAGGAGACGCCGAATTTCGCCGACAGGATCGCCATCGAGTAGCCGCCGATCGCGAAGAAGGCGCCGTGGCCGAGCGAGATTTGGCCGTTGAAGCCCGTCAAAAGATTGAGGCCGAGCAGCGCAATCGCATAGATGATCACTTGCGAGAGCTGGAAGACCCGGAACCCGCTCAACCCGAAAGGCAGGCCGACGACGATCAGCCCGAGGACGACCATCGCCGCGCGCCGCGCGTTGAAGCCGGCGCCGCTCGTCGCTTCGGCAGACGAAGCCAGTTCCAGGTTGAGCACGCCTCGCCTCCTATCTCTTAAACGCGGGTCACGATCGCCCGGCTGAACAGGCCGGACGGTTTGGCGACCAGCACGCCGATGATGATCGCCAGCGCGACGGTGAGCTTGATCTCCTCCCCGACCAGATAGGCGCCCGCGACGTTCTCCAGCACGCCGACAATGAAGCCGCCGAGGGCCGCGCCCCAGGGATTGTCAATGCCGCCAAGCAGCGCGGCGGCGAAGCCGTAAAGCAGGATTCCAAGCATCATGTTGGGATCGAGATAGACGATCGGCGCCGCCATCATTCCGGCCACGGCGCCGATCGCGGCGGCGAGGCCCCAGCCGATCGCCAGCATGCGGTGGACGCGAATGCCGACGAGCCTCGCCGAGACCGGATTTTGCGCGGCGGCGCGCATGGCGAGGCCAAGCGGCGTGAAGCGGAAGAAAGCGTAGACCAAAGCGAGCACGACGAGGACGACGCCGATCGAGCCGAGTTCGTGCGGCGAAATGTAGCCGCGGCCGAAGCTCATCGTCTCCGGAAAAGGCGAGTCGAAGCTCTTGATCGTGTACGAGAAGAGGAAACCGGCGAGGCTGTTGATGATGACGAGCAGGCCGATGAAGACGATGACCACGGTCAGAACCGGCGCGCCGTCGAACTGCCGGATGATGAGGCGCTCGATCGCCATGCCCAGTACGAAAGAGAAGATGATCGTGAGAAAGAAAGCGCCCCAATAGGGAACGCCGGCATTGATCAGCGCCCAGGCGATATAGGTCGAGAACATCGCCATCTCGCCCTGGGCGAAATTCACCAGATGCGTCGCTTGATAGATCATGACGACCGCCAGCGCGACGCAGGCGTAAATGCTGCCCATGGCGAGGCCGGAGAGGATCTGGTGGATCAGCGCCGCCATGATCGTTCCTTTACGCCGTCATTGCGAGCGCAGCGAAGCAATCCATGCAGCGCCACGGCTGTCGCAAGCATGAGAGGGATTGCTTCGCTTCGCTCGCAATGACGGGGCGCTCTTGGCAAAGTCATCGCGCCTTTTCCTAATAGCCGAGGTATACGCGTCGAATAGACTCGTCGGCGCGCAAGGCCGCCGCCGCGCCGCCGATCACCACGCGGCCCGTCTCGATGAGATAGGCGTGGTCGGCGAGCGCCAACGCCAGGCTGGCGTTCTGCTCGACCATCAACATGCTGACGCCCTCATCCCGGTTGATAGCGCGAAGAATATCGAAAATGCCCTTCACGACGAGCGGCGCGAGGCCGAAGGACGGTTCGTCCAACAGCAGCAGCCGCGGCCGCAGCATCAGGGCGCGCGAGATGGCGAGCATCTGCTGCTCGCCGCCGGACAAGGTTCCTGCCTGCTGCTGGCGGCGCTCCTCGAGCCGGGGGAAATAGGAGAAGGCGCGGTCGAGGTCCTTGGCGACGCCGTCGCGATCTTTGCGCAGATAGGCGCCGAGCCGCAAATTTTGCTCGACCGTGAGGCCGAGGAAGGTGCCGCGCCCATCAGGGACATGGGCGACGCCGCAGCGCGCCGCGTCCTCGGCCTGGCGCGGGTTGAACGGCTTGCCGTCGAGCAGGACCGTCCCTTCGCGTCGCGCCATCGCGCAGAGCGCGCGCAGCAGCGTCGTCTTGCCGGCGCCGTTGGCGCCGAGCAGCGCGGTGACGCCGCCCTCCGCAACGGCGAGATCGACCCCGTACAGGACCTGAGTCGACCCATAAAAAGCTTTGAGCCCTCTCGTCTCGAGCAGCGCCGCCATCACGCCGCCTCGCCGAGATAGGCGCGGATCACGTCGCGATTGGCGCGCACTTCGGCCGGCGAGCCGTCGGCGATGACGCGGCCGAAATCGAGCGCCACGACCTGGTCGGAGATGCGCATGACGAGGTTCATGTGATGCTCGACCAGCAGAATGGTGACGCCGCGGCGATCGCGGATGGCCTGAATCTCGGCGCGCAGAGCGTCGACCTCTTCGTGACTGAGGCCGGCGGCCGGCTCGTCGAGCAGGAGCAGCTTGGGCTCGAGCGCCAAAGCGCGGGCCAATTCGACGCGCTTGCGCGTTCCGAAGGGAAGATCGCTGGCCCGCGCCTTCGCGACATCGACGAGGCTGAACTCCTCGAGCAGGGCCAAGGCGCGCTCGCGGATGATCCGCTCCTGATGCCTGGCGAAAGGCAGGCCGATCCCGTTGACGATAAAGCCGCCGGCCGCGATCGCATGGGTTCCGATCATCACGTTCTCGAGCACGGTCATCGTGCCGAACAGCGCGAGGTTCTGGAACGTGCGGCCGACGCCGAGCTCGGCGATCCGGCGCCGGGCGACGCCGTTCAGGGAGCGGCCGTCGAAGCGGATCTCGCCGCGCTGCGGGTTATAGAGGCGCGAAAGACAGTTGAAGAGCGTGGTCTTGCCGGCGCCGTTTGGGCCGATCAAGCCGCAAATCTTGCCTGCCGCGACTTCGAACGAGACGCCGTCGAGGGCGACGACGCCGCCAAACCTTATCGAGAGGTCGGCGACGGAAAGGAGCGCCGCGGCTGACGACACGTCGTTCGCGCCTGGCCCGCGCCACGGCGCGGCCAAGTCCGGCTGCCTCGTTGGCTGCGTCATCCCACCCGTATCGTTGTCGTTTGCGGTTAGACTAGCCATTTCAACGGCTTTGTCACGCGGGTTTCATTTGAACTAAGGGATGAGATTGTCGCCTGAGCGCCAGGTCATTGCCGCGGCGGCAGAGATCGCCTTCAAGCAAACCTCCGTGTCATTCCCGCGAAAGCCGAAATCAGGCTGAGCCTAAATCTTCAATCCGCGCGCGGCTGCCTGCTTCAGGTGTCATTCCCGCGAAAGCGGGAATCCAGGCTGAGCCAGTCCTTAAGGCGCGGCGGTTCTCTGGATTCCCGCTTGCGCGGGAATGACACGGACGGATATTTCCGAATCCGAGGCAGTCAAGAGTCCGCTCTAGCCGCCCGTGAATGCGCCGCCGCTCTCGGCGAGGCGCTCCAGCAAGGCCGCGGGCTTGAAATCGTCGCCCATCGCCGCCTGAAAGGCCTTCATTTTGTCGAGCACGCGCTTTAGCCCGATCGTGTCGGCGTAGAACATCGGCCCGCCGCGATAGACCGGCCAGCCATAGCCGTTGATCCAGACGACATCGATGTCCGAGGCGCGCAGCGCTTTGCCCTCTTCGAGGATTTTCGCGCCCTCGTTGATCATCGGATAGAGGCAGCGCTCGAGAATTTCCTCATCCGAAACGACGCGGCGATTGACGCCTTTCTTGGCGGCGAACTCGGCGATGATCTCCTCGACCAAGGCCGAGGGCCGGGCGTTGCGCTGCTCGTCATAGTCATAGAAGCCGGCGCCGGTCTTTTGGCCTCGGCGGCCGCGCTCGCAGAGGATTTCACGGATGGTCGAACTCGACGATTTCTCCCTAGACCAGCCGATGTCCAGGCCGGCAAGGTCGCTCATCGCGAAGGGGCCCATCGGCAGGCCGAAATCATAGAGCACGCGATCGACGTCCCAGGGCGTCGCGCCCTCGATGATCAGCTTGTTGGCCTCGCGCTGGCGCTGCGCCAGCATGCGATTGCCGACAAAGCCGCGGCACACGCCGACCAGCACGCCGACCTTGCCGATCTTCTTGGCGACTTTCATCGCCGTGGCGATCACGTCTTTGGCGGTCTTCTCGCCGCGGACGATCTCCAAGAGTCGCATGATATTGGCGGGCGAGAAGAAATGCGCGCCGAGCACGTCCTGCGGCCGCTTTGTCGTCGCGGCGATCTCGTCGATATTGAGATAGGACGTGTTGGAAGCGAGAATCGCGCCGGGCTTGGCGAGCGCGTCGAGCTTGGCGAAGACCTCCTTCTTGACGGCCATGTCCTCGAACACGGCCTCGATGATCAGGTCCTTGTCGGCGAGCGCGCCGAGGTCGAGCGTTCCGCTCAACAGCGCCATTCGCTGTTCGACGTCGGCTTGCGTCAGCCGGCCCTTCTTTGCGGTGTTCTCGTAATTCTTGCGAATGATCGAGAGGCCGCGGTCGAGCGCCTCGCGGCTCGTCTCGACGATGGTCGCCGGCGTTCCCGCATTGAGAAAATTCATGACGATGCCGCCGCCCATCGTGCCGGCGCCGATCACGCCGACCGATCGGATCGGCCGCGTCGCCGTGTCCTCGGGCACGTCGGGGATTTTCGCCGCTTGCCGCTCGGCGAAGAAGACGTAGCGCTGCGCTTTCGATTGCGTCGTTCCGAGCAGATCCATGAACATCCGCCGCTCCGCGGCGACGCCTTCGTCGAAGGGCAGATCGACGGCGTTCTTCACCGCCTCGATCGCCTTGAGCCAAGCTTCGAAGCCGCGGAACTTGCGCGCATTGGCTTTGCGGATCGCCTCGAAAATTTCCGGCTTGCCGCGCGCCGCCCTGATCTTGTCCTCAAGCGCGCGCACTTTGCGCAAGGGGGCGCTCTCATCGACCAATCGGCGCGCGTAAGCCAGAGCGCCGTCAAGCAGCTTTCCTTCTTCGGCAAGCGCGTCGATCACGCCCCAATCTTTTGCGGACGCGGCGTCGAAAGGCGCGCCTGAAAGGATCACGTCGAGCGCCTTCTCGACGCCGATCAGCCGCGGCAGGCGCTGCGTTCCCCCCGCCCCGGGAATCAGGCCAAGCTTGACTTCCGGCAGGCCGAATTTCGCGGAGGGCGCCGCGATGCGGTAATGCGCAGTCAGCGCAACCTCGAAGCCGCCGCCGAGCGCGGTTCCGTGTATGGCCGCGACGACAGGCTTGGCGGCGTTTTCGATCGTATCGAGAACCTCAGGCAAGAAAGGCGGCGTCGGCGGCTTGCCGAATTCCGAAATGTCCGCGCCAGCGATGAAGGTGCGGCCCGCGCAGATCAGCACGATCGCCTTGCTGTTCGCGTCGGCGTTCGCCGCCTCGACGCCGCGCTTGAGCCCGTCGCGCACTACGGCCGAGAGCGCGTTCACGGGCGGCGAGTTGATCGTGAGGACAGCGACGTCCCCATGGAGAGCGAGATCGGCGACGGAATTGATGGCGGCCATGAATGAGCTCCGATAACGCCTTACTGCGCTCCGACAAAGCCGTCCGTATCCGCGAGCTTCTCGAGGTGATAATCGACGTCGCCGAATTGTCGCTCGATCATCGCGAGGCGCTTGAACAGGTGGCCGATCATCGTCTCCATGGTCATGCCCATGCCCCCATGCAATTGGATCGACTGCTGGCCGATGAAGCGCGCCGATTGGCCGATCTGAACCTTCGCCGCGGAGATCGCCTTGCGCCGCTCGGCGACGTCCGCCTCGTTCGCCATCATCGCGGCGTAACAGGCCATGCTGCGCGCTTGCTCGAGCGCGACGAACATGTCGGAAGCGCGGTGCTGCAACGCCTGGAACGAGCCGATCGTCACGCCGAATTGCTTGCGCGTCTTCAAATAGGCGACGGTCTGCGTCAACGCCTCCTCCATCGCGCCGACCGCCTCGGCGCAAAGAGCGGCGATCGCGTCGTCGGCGACGCTTTCGAGAACGGGCAAGCCGCCCGCCGGATCGCCGACGACGTCCCCTGGCTCTATCCGCACGCCAGCAAGCGCGATCTCGGCGGCGCGGCCGCCGTCCTGGGTCGGATAGCCGCGCTGCGTCAGGCCGGGCGCGTCGGCTTCGACGAGAAACAGGCCGATCCCGGCCGGATCGCGCCGCCCGCCGCTGGTTCGCGCTGCGACGATCAACTTGTCGGCGCTGTCGCCGTTGAGGACTAGGCCCTTCTCGCCGTCGAGTATATAGGTCTCGCCTTCGCGACGCGCGGTCGTCGCGACGTCGAAAAGATCGTAGCGCGATTGCGGCTCGCTATGGGCGAGGGCGAGGACCAACTCGCCGGCCGCGATCTTAGGGATCAGCGCCTGGCGCTGGGCCGCATTGGCGGCGCGGCGCAAGACGCCGCCGGCGAGCACGATCGAGGCAAGATACGGCTCCAGGGCCAGAACGCGGCCAAAGGCCTCCATCACCAGCATCGTCTCGACCGGGCCGCCGCCAAAGCCGCCATCCGCTTCGGCGAAAGGCAAGCCGAGCAGGCCGAGCTCTGCGTACTGCGCCCAGACTTCGCGACTCCAGCCTTCGGCGGAAGCCTGGTACGTCTTGCGCTTTTCGAAGGCGTAGCGGTCGGCCATCAGCCGATCGACGCTGTCCTTGAGAAGCTGCTGCTCTTCGGAGAGATCGAAATCCACCGGTCAAGCCTCGCTCAAAGTCCCAAAATCGCCTTGGCGATGATGCCGCGCTGGATCTCGTTCGAGCCGCCATAGATCGAGACTTTGCGCATGTTGAAATAGGTCGGCGCGATCGCCGCGGCCCAATCGGGACCGGCGGACGGCTCGTTCCAACGGTCGGCCTCGCGCTCCTCGCGATAGGGGAGCGCGTAAGGCCCGACCACGTCCATCAGCAGCTCCGTCGTCGCTTGCTGGATTTCCGAGCCTTTGATCTTGAGCACCGAGGAGGCCGGATCGGGCTTGCCCTTTTCGCGCTTGCGCTCGTTCGAAATCACGCGGAACTGGGTCATCTCCAACGCCTTGATCTCGACTTCGAGCGCCGCCAGCTTCTGCCGGAAGCGCGGATTGTCGATGATCGGCTTGTCGCCATAGACGGACAGCGACGCGAGTTCGCGAATGCGGCGGACGCGCGCTTTGGAAATGCCGATTCGGGCGATGCCCGTGCGCTCGTTGCCGAGCAAGAATTTGGCGTAGTCCCACCCCTTATTCTCTTGGCCGACCAGGTTTTCGAGAGGGACGCGCACGTCGTCGAAAAAGACTTCGTTGACCTCGTGGCCGCCGTCGATCGTCTGAATGGGCCTCACCGTAATGCCCGGCGTCTTCATGTCGACAAGGATGAAGGAGATGCCTTCCTGCTTCTTCACCGAGGCGTCGGTGCGGGCAAGGACGAAAATCCAATCGGCGTATTGGGCGAGCGTGGTCCAGGTCTTCTGGCCGTTGATGAGCCAATGATCGCCGTCTCGCCTCGCCGTCGTCTTCAAGCTGGCGAGGTCCGAGCCGGCCCCGGGCTCGGAAAAGCCCTGGCACCACCAATCGTCGAGATTGGCGATGCGCGGCAGGAACCTCTTCTTCTGCGCCTCCGAGCCGAACGTGTAGATGACCGGACCGACCATGTTGACGCCGAAGGCGAGCGGCTCGGGCGCCGGCGCTTGTTGGAGCTCGTCGCGAAAAATAAGCTGTTTCATCGGGCTCCAACCTGCCCCGCCCCATTCGACCGGCCAATGCGGCACGGCCCAGCCCTTCTCGTTGAGAATGCGCGTCCAGACGACGAGATCGTCCTTGCTGATATGTCGTTCGGCGATCAGCTTCTGCCGGATCGAGTCGGGCAGCGATTGCTTGATGAAGGCGCGAACCTCGTCGCGAAAGGCGAGTTCGTCGTCGGTGAATCGCAAGTCCATCGCCTCATCTCCCTTGCATCGCCAAGCCGCCCGCTAGAGCCCTCATACGTCCGCCGCTTCGGTCTTGGCGTTGCGCTTTTTGAACAAGCCGCTCGCCCTCGCGACAATTGCGCCTTTGGCGTCGCGCGCCTCGGCCTCGGCGAAGAGGATTGAGCCGCCCGCCCGGACCACCTTGCCCTCGGCCGTAAGGAATTCCTCGCCGGCCGCGATAAAATTGACATGCATGTCGAGCGTGATCACCGGCGCGCCGGCGGCGAGGCGCGCCGCCGATCCCATCGCGACGTCGAGGAGCGTCGCGACCAGGCCGCCATGCGGCATGCCGGAATTATTGCCATGCCGCTCGTCGAGAACGACCTGCAGCCGCGTCGCGCCGTTGTCGACGCCGAGGAACTCGATCCCGCAAAGATCGGCGAAGGGAATCTTGGCCCCGAAAAAAGCGCCCATTGCCGGCCGTCTCCTCCCGTTCGGACGCGGCCGCCGAACCATTGCCGCGATCCGGCGACGTGTTTGAAACCTAGCCTCTCTTCGCGAAGCAAGGCAAATGCGCTTGTTCGCCGGTCGGCGCTAAGGCAACATGCGCGAAATAATTCAAATGGTCGTAGGGAGGATCATGACCCTGCCGGCGAATTTCCCGGCCATGTCGCTTGCGGCCGCGCATGCGGCGCTGACCCGGCCGGGCTCTCCGTTCGAAATCGAAGAGCGCGACATCCGCGGGATTAGGACCCGCGTCTGGAAGAACGCGCCGCCGACTTTGCGCGACGCTTTCGCCGCCGGCCGCCGGCACGGCGGCAAGATTTTCCTCGTTTACCGCGACGAGCGCGTCAGCTTCGAGGCGCTCGCCCGCGCGGCGCTCGCCATCGCCGAGACGCTGCAAGCGCAAGGTCTGCGGAAGGGCGACCGCGTCGCCATCGCCATGCGCAATCTGCCGGAATGGGCGGCGGCGTTTTTCGGGACGGTCGTCGCCGGCGGCGTCGCCGTGCCGCTCAACGCGTGGTGGAAAGGGCCGGAGCTCGAATACGGCCTCGAGGATTCCGGCGCGAGATTCGCTTTTCTCGACGGCGAACGTTTCGAGCGGCTCGCCGATCGTTTGGCGAATTGCGACGCGCTCGTCCGAATCTTCCTTTGCCGGCCGTTGGGCGGCGGTCGCCATCCGCTCGTCCAGCCGCTCGCCGACATTCTCGGAGAGACGGAGGATTGGGCAGCGCTTCCCGATCGTCCCTTGCCGACGGTCCCGGTCGACCCCGAGGATGACGCGACGATCTTTTATACGTCCGGCACCACCGGCAAGCCGAAAGGCGCGCTCGGCACGCATCGCAATTCGTGCTCGACGATCGTGGCGAGCGTGTTCGCGCCGGCCCGCGCTTATCTGCGCCGCGGCGAGACGCCGCCGCCTGCGCAACCGGACGCGCCGCAGAAGACGCCTCTCGTCGGCATTCCTTTTTTCCATACGACGGGCTGCCAGGCGGGGCTGATCCCGGCTTTCGTCCATGGTTGGAAGCTGGTTCTGATCCATAAATGGGACGCTGAACTCGCCCTGCAATTGATCGAGCGCGAGCGTGTCACTTCGACCGGCGGCGTGCCAACCCTCGCTTGGCAGATCGTCGAACATCCCTCGCTGGCGAAGTACGACCTCTCCTCCTTGGACACCATCTCCTATGGCGGCGCGCCGGCGGCGTCGGAGCTGGTGCGTCGCATCAAGCAGAAATTTCCGAAGGCCGCGCCGGGCTGCGGCTGGGGCATGTCGGAGACATCGGCGACCTTCACCTCGCATGTCGGCGAGGATTACGAGCTGAGGCCCGATTCCTGCGGGCCGGCGCTTCCGGTTGGCGAAATGAAAATCATCGACGCGATGGGCCGCGTCCTGCCGCCGGGCGAGGTGGGCGAGCTTTGGGTCAAAGGCCCGAACGTGGTGAAGGGCTATTGGCGCAATCCGGCGGCGACGGCCGAGACGTTCGTCAACGGCTGGCTCAGGACCGGCGACATCGCGAGGCTCGACGAGGAAGGCTTCTGCACTATCGTCGATCGCGCCAAGGACATGCTGATCCGCGGCGGCGAGAACATCTACTGCGTCGAAGTCGAGAACGCGCTTTACGAACATCCGGCGGTGATCGACGCGGCGGTCGTCCCTATCCCGCATCGCACGCTGGGCGAAGAGCCCGGCGCGGCGGTGACCCTGAAGCCCGGCGCGAAAGCGAGCGAAGAAGAACTCCGCGCTTTCGTCGGCGAACGCATCGCGGCGTTCAAAGTCCCGGCGCGCATCCTGTTCAGCGAGGACATGCTGCCGCGCAACGCGGCCGGCAAGATCATGAAGTCGGAACTCAAAGCGCTGTTCGCCGAGCCGGCGGCGCGCAGCGACTCCCTTCTCCCCGCGAAGCGGGGAGAAGGTGGCCGCGCGGCGGCCGGATGAGGGGCAGCGCGGGACTCAGGCGATGAGCATCGGAGGTTGCCGGCACGTACGTAGGTACGCCAATCCCCTCCGCCAGCGCCGCCCCTCATCCGGCGCTTCGCGCCACCTTCTCCCCGGTTCGCGCGGCTCACGCCGCGGTCACGCCGCCATCGACGATGATCGTCTGGCCGGTCATGAAGCTGCTCGCTTTTGCAGCGAGGAACACCGCAGCGCCGGCGATCTCGTCCGGCTCGCCGATCCGGCCGAGCGGCGTTCGCGCGGTGCTCGCCTTGAGCGTCGCGGGATTCTCCCACAAAGCGCGGGCGAAATCGGTACGGACTAGCCCGGGCGCGATGCAATTGACCCGCACATTATGCGGCCCGAATTCGACGGCGAGGTTGCGGGCGAGCTGGAAATCCGCCGCTTTCGAGATGTTGTAGGCGCCGATCGCGGTCGAGCCGCGCAAGCCGCCGATCGACGAGACGAGGATGATCGAGCCGTCCTTGCGCTCGATCATTTGCGGCGCGATGAACGAGATCAGCCAGTGATTGGCGATGACGTTGTTGTCGAGAATCTTGCGGAATTGCTCGTCGGAAATGCCGGCGAGCGGACCGTAGTACGGATTGGACGCCGCGTTGCAGACGAGAATGTCGATCTTCCCGAAGCGCGCATTCGCCTCCTCGGCGAGGCGGCGAAGCTGTTCCTTGGAGGAGATGTTCGCCGCGATCGCGACGGCGCGGCCCTCGCCGTATTTAGCGACAATGTCCGCGGCGACCTCTTCGCAAGGCTCGATATTGCGCGACGAGATCACGACCTTCGCGCCATGCTCGGCAAGCCGCGTCGCGATGGCGCGGCCGATCCCGCGCGACGAGCCGGTGACGATCGCGCATCGGCCGGTCAGATCGAACAGCGACATGGTTTCCCTCCCTCGAAAAGCCATCCTGTCATTCCCGCGCAAGTGGGAATCCAAAGAGCCGCCGCGCATAAATGACTGCCTCAGCGCTGGATTCCCGCTTTCGCGGGAATGACATCGGCGGCCGACAACGGCAAGGCCCGCGGCGGCACTGGCGTCGATTGCACCAATGACGTCGTCGTCTGGCCGAAGGCCAGGAAGCGATCGAGCACCGCGTCGAGGTCCTCCAACGCCGGAAGGTACGTTTTCAGGATGAAGCAGTCCTCGCCGGTGACTCTGTGGCATTCGACGACTTCGGGCATCGCCTGAGCGAGTTCGGCAATTTTGCCAAGTTGGCCGGGCGAAGGCCGCACGCGGATGAACGCCGCGATCGGATAGCCGAGCGCCGCCGGATCAATGAGCAGGCGATAGCCGGCGATGACCCGAGCCTCTTCGAGGCGCGCCAGGCGCTCACGCGCCGCCGGCGCCGACAAGCCGACGCGACGGGCGAGTTCGGAGACGCCCATGCGGGGCTCATCGGAGAGAAGCCGCAAAATCTCGACATTGCGCGGGTCGCGCAGCAATTCCGATTTTGAAAGTGGTGAGAGCTTTTCTCTTTTCATATCGAAAGGTAAATGTCACTGCGGCCTTCAAGTCAACATTTCATTCACGCGAACGGCGCTCCATCCTCTGCGCCATGAGCTCAACCGCCCTCGCCGCCCGCAAAACCCCGCCGCTGATCGGCCGCGCGCCGCCGCACGTCTTCTTCGTGATCAGCGCGGTCTTTCACTATCTCGGCCCGTCCTTCGCCGTGCTGCTTTTTTCCGCGATCGCGCCGCTCGGCGTCGCCTGGCTCAGGATCGCCGGCGCGGCGCTGATCTTCGCGCTGTGGCGGCCGTGGCGATTGTTCTCTGCGCTGTCGCCGCGCGAGCGCGCGATCATCCTGGCGCTGGGCCTGACCCTCGCGGCGATGAATTCGATCTTCTACGAAGCGATCGCCCGGCTGCCGCTCGGCACGGTCGGCGCGATCGAGTTTCTAGGTCCGATCGCGATCGCGGCTTATGGATTGCGGACCAAGCGCAATCTCGCAGCGCTGGCGCTCGCCGCCGCCGGCGTCTATGCGCTGACCGACGTCAGGCTCGCCGGCGAGCTGCTCGGCTTCGCCTTGGCCTTCTCAAACTGCGCGCTGTTCGCGCTTTATATCGTGCTCGGCCATCGCATCGCCTCCAACGCTGGCGCGGTCTCGAGCGTCGATCGGCTCGGCGCGGCGATGGCCGTCGCCGCTGTCGCCGCCCTGCCGATCGGCTTCAGCGACGCGCTGCCGGCCTTTTCGAGCCTGCCGCTGCTCCTCGCCGCGATCGGCGTCGGCGTCTCCTCATCGGTCATTCCATATGTCTGCGACCAAATCGCCATGCGACGGCTGTCGCGCGCGACGTTCGCGTTGCTTCTGGCGCTCTTGCCCGCCACGGCGTCGATCATCGGATTCCTTGTCCTGCGGCAGACGCCTTCGTTCAGGGAGATCGTCGGCGTCGCGCTTGTCGTCGGCGGCGTCGCGATGCGCGAGGGCGAATGAACGCGATTAAAGGATCAGCCCCTCTCGCCATAATCGTCTGTGTGAGGCGCAGCGCTGTCCGATTATCCGTAATGTCGCATGCAGGGTCGCCGAGCCGTCGGAAGGCAAATCCGCGCCGCGCCGGGCCTCGCGGCCTCCCCTTATCATCCGCCCGCCTTCGCCTTATATGGGAGCGGGCTTTCCCGCCCGCTTGAAGCGCCAGGAGATCCCCTCCCCCATGCCCTCCCAAAGCCAAAATTCATCCGAAGCCAAAATTCCCGTCACCGTCCTCACCGGCTATCTGGGCGCCGGCAAGACCACCCTGCTCAACCGCATTCTGAGTGAGAATCACGGCCGGAAATTCGCGGTCATCGTCAATGAATTCGGCGAGATCGGCATCGACAACGAATTGGTCGTCGGCGCCGATGAGGAAGTCTTCGAGATGAACAACGGCTGCATTTGCTGCACCGTGCGCGGCGACCTGATCCGCATCATCGAAGGCTTGATGAAGCGCAGGGGCAAGTTCGACGCGATCATTGTCGAGACGACCGGCCTCGCCGATCCAGCGCCGGTGGCGCAAACCTTCTTCGTCGATCAGGACGTCGCCGAAAAGGCCAAGCTCGACGCAGTGGTCACCGTCGCCGACGCCAAATGGCTCGCCGACCGGCTGCGCGACGCGCCCGAGGCCAAGAACCAGATCGCCTTCGCCGATGTGATCATCCTCAACAAGACCGACCTCGTCACGCCGGAGGAATTGCGCGAAGTCGAAGCGCGAATCCGCGCGATCAATCCTTACGCCAAGCTGCATCACGCCCAGCGCTGCAACGTGGCGATCGACGCGGTGCTGGAGCGCAACGCCTTCGACCTCGACCGCATCATGGATATCGAGCCGGACTTCCTCGAGGCCGGCGACGAGCACGACCATGATCACGATCACCACGATCATCATCATGACCATGACCATCACCACGACCACGCTCATGGCGGGTTGAAGCACTATCACGACGAGCACATGCAGTCGATTTCGGTGCGGCTCGCCGGCGACGTCGATCCCGACAAGTTCCTGCCCTGGATCAATGCGCTGACCCAGAGGGAAGGCCCGAACATCCTACGCTGCAAAGGCATCGTCGCCTTTTCCGGCGATCCCAAGCGCTTCGTCTTCCAGGGCGTGCATATGATGCTCGACGGCGAGCCGCAGCGCGAATGGAAGGACGGCGAGAAGCGCGAGTCGAAAGTCGTCTTCATCGGCCGTGATCTGAAAGAGGATCAGATCAGAGAAGGCTTCCTCGCCTGCGCCGCCTAAACTAGTATCACTGCATCGTCATTGCGAGCGAAGCGAAGCAATCCAGTCGTAGGGCGACGTCCTATGAATGGATTGCTTCGCCGCTTCGCTCCTCGCAATGGCGGTTTCCCGCGGCCGTTCAAGGCCGCCGCCACTATTGACGAGACTTCATGACAGCGTCCGCCTCTTCGCTGACCGAGCACATCCAGCCGATCGCCGCGGGCGCGCATGTGACGGCGGCCGCGTTCATCGGCGGCGCGCCGGCGCTGGCGCTTGGCGACGGCGCCGCGCTGATCGGCGAGCCGGATTCGCTCAAGCGCGCCGCAGCGCATCCCGACGGGTCGATTCTCGTCGCGGCGAGCGACGGCAAGCGCCTGATCACCGGCGGCGACGACGGTCGCGTAGTCGCGACGTCGCCGGACGGCGCGGTCGAACAAATTGCCGACGAGAAAGGCCGCTGGATCGACGCGCTGGCCGTCAGGAACGGCGCGATCGCCTGGGCCGCCGGCCGCGACGCGCGCGCTCGCGACGTCCATGGCGTCGTGAAAAGCTACTCTGCGCCATCGACCGTGCGCGGCCTCGCCTTTTTGCCGAAGGGTTATCGCCTCGCTTTGGCCCATTACAACGGCGTCTCGCTATGGTTTCCCAACGCCGCTGCCGAGCCGACTCTGCTCGAATGGAAGGGCTCGCATCTCGACGTCACGGCCTCGCCGGACGGGCGCTTCATCGTCTCGTCCATGCAAGAAAACGCGCTGCATGGCTGGCGCCTGGCGGATTCGCGCAATATGCGCATGACCGGTTACCCGAAGAAGACGCGCTCGCTCTCCTGGTCCCATGACGGCCATTGGCTGGCGACGTCGGGCGCCGACGCCTGCGTGGTGTGGCCGTTCCGCGACAAGGACGGGCCGATGGGCAAAGCGCCGCGCGAAACGGGCGTGCGGCAGGCGAAGGTGAGCCAAGCGGCGTTTCATCCGCGCGCGCTGGTCATCGCGGTCGGCTACGAGGACGGCTTCATCCTGCTCTGCCGGCTCGGCGACGCAGCCGAGATTTTCGTGCGCGGTCCCGGCGGCGGCGCGGTCACCGCCCTCGCCTGGGACGCCGACGGCCGCCGCCTGCTCTTCGGCCTCGACAGCGGCGTCGCCGGACTGCTGACGCTGCCGGCCTAAACCGGCTGGCCGGCGGTTCACGACGCCGCGGCGGAGGCGCGGGAGGGGCCTATCCCCTGCCCTCCTTCGCCAGTACGCGGAGCACGCCGCTTAACACCGCTTTCAGAGACGCGGTCACGATGTTCGGGTCCATTCCCACGCCATGGACGATGTCGCCGTTCCTGTCTTGCAGTTCGACATAGCTCGCGGCGGTGGCGTTGGCGCCGCGGCCGACGGCGTGTTCGTGGTAGTCGATGAACGAGAACTCGACCTTGAAGGCGCGCTTCAGCGCGTCGACGAAGGCGTCGATCGGGCCGTTGCCGGCGCCTTCGACCGTCATCAGCGAGCCGTCGGCCTTTTTGAGCGTCGCGGTCAGCGTGCGCTCGGTCCTGGATGTCGCCGACATGTGCTGCGAGACGAGCGTCACCGGGGCGTCGCCGACGCCGTAGGTCTTGCTGAACAGGGCCCAGAGATCGTCGCCGGTCAGCTCTTTGCCCTCGCGATCCATCTGGACTTGCGCGGTGCGCGAGAACTCGATCTGCAGCGGTCGCGGCAGATCGAGGCCGTGATCGGCCTTCATGATATAGGCGATGCCGCCTTTGCCCGATTGCGAATTGATCCGGATCACCGCCTCATAGTCACGGCCGACATCCTTCGGGTCGATCGGCAGGTACGGAACCTGGAATAGAGGATCGTTGCGCTTCTCCTGCGCCTCGAAGCCTTTCTTGATCGCGTCCTGGTGCGAGCCGGAAAAGGCCGTGTAGACCAGCTCGCCGACATAAGGATGGCGCTGATGCACCGGCAATTGGTTGCAATATTCCACGATTGTCTTGATCTGGTCGACGTCGTGCAGATCGAGCTCGGGATCGACGCCTTGCGTGAACAGGTTCAGCGCCATGGTGACGATATCGACGTTGCCGGTGCGCTCGCCATTGCCGAACAGCGTGCCTTCGACGCGCTCGGCGCCGGCCATCAAGGCGAGCTCGGCGGCGGCCACCGCGGTGCCGCGGTCGTTATGCGGATGGACCGAGAGGATGACGCTGTCGCGATCGGAAATATGCCGGCCGAACCATTCGAACTGATCGGCATAGACGTTCGGCGTCGCCATCTCCACGGTCGAAGGCAGATTGAGGATCAGCTTCTTCTGCGGGGTCGGCTTGACGACGGCCTTGACCGCTTCGCAAATTTCCAGCGCGAAATCGAGCTCGGTGCCGGTGAAGCTCTCAGGCGAATATTCGAAGATGAAGTTCGTCTCCGGGGCCGCGGCGGCGAGCGCCACGACTTGGCGAGCCGCGCTGGTCGCGATCTCGATGACGCCCTTACGGTCGGTGCGGAACACGACTTCGCGCTGCAAGGTCGAGGTCGAATTGTAGAAGTGCAGGATGACGTTCTTCGCGCCCTTCACCGCCTCGAAGGTGCGCTCGATCAGCTCCGGCCGGCACTGCGTCAACACCTGGATGGCGACGTCGTTCGGAATCGCCTTGCCTTCGATAATGGTGCGGACGAAGTCGAAATCGGTCTGCGAGGCGGATGGGAAGGCGACCTCGATTTCCTTGAAGCCCATCTTGACCAGGAGATCGAACATCCGGTTCTTCCGATCGACGCCCATCGGCTCGATCAGGGCCTGATTGCCGTCGCGCAAATCGACCGAGCACCAGATCGGCGCTTTGCTCAGGACCGCCGACGGCCATTTTCGGTCGGGCAAGACGACAGGCGCGTAGGCGCGGTATTTCTGAATCGGCATCGTAGACATAGCGAGAGACCCTTTAAGGAAGGCGGCGAGGCGAACCCTTGAAGGCTCCAAGCCAGCCGCCAGATGCGTTTCGAACAAGCTCAAAAGCCCGGCGCGCTCACAGCGCCGGGGCGGCTAAGTCGAAGGGTCTTGAGGGTCTCTGACCGCTTACGCATGGCCTGAACTTAAACCAGAGGCGGCCGGCGAAAGCAACTTCTCTCGACGCCCGGCGCCCAAGATGCCGCAGGGCCGGCCTGCTTGATCTTGCTCATGCTAGCATGCAATTATGGCAGGGTTGGACGGGGCGCTGGCGGCGGCTGGCCTGCTGCGGCCTCGCCTTCGAGCGGAACGCCGCCAAATTGCGGCCGGGAGACGCCCGGCCGAAGCCTTCGTCTTGGCTTGGGAGGAGCCTCAGGGGATGCGTCTGGCCTGCCAGCCTTACTCGATCATTCCGATCCGGCCCGGCGCCCTGATTCCGTCTCCCGCCAGCGCTAAGCTGAGCCGCTTCGGCGAAACGCGCCACGCGCCATGACCGCTCTGATCTCCGTTCGGAACTTGTCCAAGAGCTTTCCCGGCGTCCGGGCGCTGCACGACGTCAGGTTCGAGTTGGTCGCCGGCGAAGTCCATGCGCTGATGGGCGAGAACGGCGCCGGCAAATCGACGCTGATGAAGATCCTCGCCGGCATCTATACGAAGGATTCCGGCGAAATCCTCGTTAATGGCGAGCCGGTCGCGTTCGCGAGCCCGCGCGAAGCGCAGGCCGCCGGCATCGGCATCATTCATCAGGAATTGCAACTGATGAATCATCTGACCGTGGCGCAGAACATTTTCATCGGCCGCGAGCCGCGCGGCCGGTTGCGGCTCTTCCTCGACGAGGACAGGCTCAACGCCCAGGCGCGCGAGATTCTCGAGCGCATGCATTTGCGGCTCGATCCGCGCGCCATTGTCGGCTCGCTCACCGTCGCCAAGCAGCAGATGGTCGAGATCGCCAAGGCGCTGTCCTTCGATTCCCGCGTCCTGATCATGGACGAGCCGACTTCGGCGCTGAACGAGGCGGAGATCGCCGAATTGTTCCGCATCATCCGCGAGCTGAAGAGCCGCGGCGTCGGCATCGTCTACATTTCGCACAAGATGGACGAGCTGAAACAGATTTCCGATCGCGTCACCGTGCTGCGCGACGGCGAATATGTCGCGACTGTGCCGACCAAGGAGACCAGCGTCGAAGCGATCATCGCGATGATGGTCGGGCGCACCTTGACCGAAGCGCCGACCCACAGCGCCGCCGCGAATGGCGAGATCGCGCTCGAGGTGAAGAATCTCAATGCCGGTCCGCTGGTCCGCGACGTCAGCTTCACCCTGCGCAAGGGCGAAATCTTAGGCTTTGCCGGCCTGATGGGCGCGGGCCGCACCGAGGTCGCCCGCGCCGTGTTCGGCGCCGATCCGGCGATGTCCGGCGAAATCGTCGTGAACGGCGTCAGGGCGACGATCAAAAGCCCGAGCGACGCGGTGGCGCGCGGCATCGGCTATCTGTCGGAAGACCGCAAGCGTTTCGGCCTCGCCACGGGCATGGACGTCGAATCGAACGTCGTCATGTCCAACTTGAGCAAGTTCCTATCGCTCAACTTCTTCCTGCGTCGCGCGCAGATCCGCAAGACCGCCTCCCATTTCATCAATCTGCTCGCCATCCGCACGCCTTCTTCAACTCAGGAAGTGCGGCTGCTCTCCGGCGGCAACCAGCAGAAAGTCGTGATTGCGAAATGGCTCGAGCGCGATTGCGACGTCCTGTTCTTCGACGAGCCGACGCGCGGCATCGATGTCGGCGCCAAGGCCGAGATCTACAAGCTCTTGCGCTCGCTCGCCGATCAGGGCAAGGCGATCGTGATGATCTCGTCCGAGCTGCCCGAAATCCTGCGAATGAGCGATCGCATCGTGGTGATGTGCGAGGGCCGCATCACCGGCGAGCTCGCCGCCAAGGAGGCGACGCAAGAGCGCATCATGCAATTGGCGACGCAGCGCGAAACGCTGAAAGCCGCCTGAGCCAGATCGAGAGGTCTTTGAAACGATGACGATGCGATCCGCCGCGCTGGCCGAAGGAGGACGGGTTTCGGGCTTCAGGGCCCGCGTCTTCGGCCCGACCGCGCTGCAAAAGCTGCTCGCCTTCGCGAGCCTCATTCTGCTTCTCGCCTTCTTCGGCTTCGCCTCGCCCGCCTTCCTGGAAATCGACAATATTCTCGGCATTTTACAGGCGACCGCGGTCGACGGCGTTTTGGCGATCGCCAGCACGTTCGTGATCATAACCGGCGGCATCGACCTGTCGGTCGGCACGCTGATGACCTTCACGGCGGTGATTTGCGGCGTCTTCCTCACCTACTGGCATATGCCGATGGCCGTGGGCGTCGTCGCGGCGATCGCGACCGGCGGAATCTGCGGCTCGATTTCCGGCACGTTGATCGCGAAAATGCGCATCCCGCCCTTCATCGCCACGTTGGGCATGATGATGCTGCTCAAAGGGCTGTCGCTGGTCATCTCCGCCGACAAGCCGATCTATTTCAACGACACCGAAAATTTCTACATGATCTCGCAGGATTCGCTGATCGGCTACGTCCTGCCGAGCGTGCCCGTGCCGAACGCTGTGCTGATCCTGTTCCTCCTCGCGATCGCCGGCTCGATCGTCCTCAACCGCACGGCGCTGGGCCGCTATACGTTCGCGCTCGGCAGCAACGAGGAGGCCGTGCGCCTCTCGGGCGTCAACGTCGATCGCTGGAAAATCGCCATTTACGGGCTTGGCGGCGCGATTTGCGGCGTCGCCGGCCTGCTCATCGCCTCGCGGCTGAATTCGGCGCAGCCGGCGCTCGGCCAAGGCTACGAGCTCGAAGCGATCGCCGCCGTCGTCATCGGCGGCACCTCGCTCAGCGGCGGATCGGGGACGATCTTGGGCACGATCATCGGCGCCTTCATCATGAGCGTTCTGACCAACGGCCTGCGCATCATGTCGGTCGCGCAGGAATGGCAGATCGTGGTGACTGGCCTGATCATCATTCTCGCGGTCTATGCCGACATCTTGCGCCGCAAGAAGGCCTGACGCGACGCGGGACAAGATCAAGAAGAGGAGCAGGTCAAGCTCCCGGCAAACGAAGCAGAAGAAAGCAGGGAGACTAAAAGATGTTGAATCGAAAGCTGCTTGCGGCCGCAATCGGCGTGGGCGCCTTGCTCGCGGCCACGGGCTTCGCCCGCGCTGACGAAGCTTACATCCCGCTGATCTCGAAGGGCTTCCAGCACCAGTTCTGGCAGGCGGTCAAAGCCGGCGCCGAACAGGCCGCCAAGGAGCAGAACGTCAAGATCACGTTCGAAGGGCCGGAAACCGAGGCCATGGTCGACAAGCAGATCGACATGCTCTCGGCCGCCCTCGCCAAGAAGCCGAACGCGCTCGGCTTCGCCGCGCTCGACTCCAAGGCGGCGATTCCGCTGTTGAAGAAGGCGCAAAGCGAGAAAATCCCGGTCATCGCCTTCGACAGCGGCGTCGACAGCGACATTCCGCTGACGACTTGCGCGACGGACAATCTCGCCGCCGCAGCGCTCGCCGCCGACAAGCTGGCGGCGGCGATCGGTGATTCCGGCGAGGTCGCCGTCATCGTCCACGACCAGACGAGCCGCACCGGCATCGATCGCCGGGACGGCTTCGTCAACGAGATCAAGACCAAGCATCCGAAGATCAAGATCGTCGACATCCAATATGGCGGCGGCGATCATTTGAAGTCGGCCGAGATCGCCAAGACGATGATCCAGGCGCATCCCAACTTGAAGGGCATTTTCGGCGCCAATGAAGGCTCGGCCGAAGGCGCGGCGATCGGCGTCAAGGAATCGGGCAAGAAGCTGGTCCTGGTCGGCTACGATTCCGGCAAGGAGCAGAAGGAGGACATCAATTCGGGCCTGATGCTCGGCGCCATCACCCAGAATCCGGTCGGCATCGGAAAATGCGTGGTCGAGTCCGCGGTCAAGGCGCTGAAGGGCGAGAAGCTGCCGAAGAAGGTCGACACCGGCTTCTATTGGTACGACAAGAGCAATATGAGCGATCCCAAGATCGCCGCCGTACTTTATGATTGATAGGCCGCTCTAGGGTTGACGAGAGGAAGGGGCCCGACCCTTCCTCTCTTTATTGGCGCTATCCGCTTCGCCTGCGGGCTCGCCGCGCATCGATGGAGAAGACCTTGCAGAAAGTGCTTGCCGCCGCGGCCGCTTGCCTGTTCGCCTCGACAAGCGTCTCCGCCCTCGCCGCTCAGCCGACCATCCCGATCATCGTCAAGGACACGACCGCCTTCTATTGGAAGGCGATGCTGGCCGGGGCCCGCAAGGCCGGCAAGGATCTCAACGTCAACGTCCCGGAGCTCGGCGCCCAGAACGAAAAGGACGTCAAAGCGGAAGTTTCGACGCTGCGCGACGCGCTCGTGCAAAAGCCGATCGCCATCGTGATCGCGCCGTCCGACCCGAACGAACTCGCCAAGCCGATCGAGGACGCCGCCAAGTGGGCCAAGATCGTCGACGTCGACTCGCCGGCCGACGCCAAAGTGTTTTCAGCGCAGATCATGACCGACAATGTCGCCGCCGGCCGCCTCGCCGCCGACGGCCTCGCCGACGCGATCAAGGAGAAATACGGCAAAGCGGAAGGCGAGATTGCGCTGATCGCCTCGGCCGCCGGCGGCGCGACAGACCAGCGCGCGAAGGGCTTCAAGGACGAGCTCGCGGCGAAATATCCCGACTTTAAAATCGCCATGGAGAAAATCGGCGACGGCCAGGCCGCGAACGACGCCAAGAACGCCGCCGACGCGCTCGCTGACGCCAATCTGCGCGGCGTCTTCGCTTCCGACATCGAGGCGACCGAAGCGGTCGGTCAGGCTCTGGCCGAAACGAAAAAGGCGGACGCGATCAAGGCGATCGGCTTTGATTCCGATCCGAAAATCGTCAAGCTTCTCCAAGAAGGGTCGCTGGCCGGCCTCGTCGTCGAGGACCCCTTCAAGATGGGGTACGACGGCGTAAGGATCGCGCTCGCCGCCGCCAAAGGCGAGCAAACGCCCGCCATGGTCGCGATGAACGCGGAGCTGGTGACGAAGGCGAATATGGATTCGCCGCGCGCCCAGGAGCTGATCAACCCGAAGATCAAGTGAGGGGTAGCGCGAGGCGCTTTTCGGCAAGCGTTGCGTTCGCCGCCCTACGGCGTTCCAGACGAGGGCGCGCCTCGGCGTTTGAGATTGAGGACCTCCGCCAGCGCCGCCAGAGGCGGGGTTTGAGACGCGAGCCGCGGCGCCCAAGAAGCCGTAAGGAAGGACGCCTGAAATGATTGACGACGGCGCCAGGCCGCGCGCGCCCCTGCCGGCGGGGTACCGGCAAGGGGTCATCTCGGCGATCACCGTGCTGCTCGGCTTTTCGCTGCTCTTCCTGCGCTATTGGGGATTCGAGGCGGAGGGCGAGTGGACCATCGGCTCACTCGTCGCCGCGGCGCTGTTGGGGCTCGCCATTGGCCTTGAACTGGTCGCGTTGTGGCGATCGTTGCAACCGCGCGACGACGATGAGGCGGTGTATCAGATCACGCTGCGCTGGTTTCTCGCTTCGATTATCGCGCTCCTTGCCGGGGTGACGCTGGCCGGGCTGATCGCCTCGCACGCGATATGAGTCGCAACGTGATTGCCGGGCGCGCGAGGCTCGAGCAGCGGGCGGACTTTCGATATCGACGTCCTCCCGAGCCGCGGCGTTCGCATATAGTCCGGCTATAGGGCGACATTTCGATCGCGCCTTGGATCCGGCCGCTGCTGGCGGTTCGTTTCAACCAGCATCAGGCCATCTAGGACGCTGAACCATGGACGATCTCTTGCCGAGCGTCGCGCCCGAAATTCTCGATACCGACGCGATCGATTTGGCTCGCGCGATCAGGAGCCGACGCATTTCCTGCGCCGAACTCATGGCGACGTCGCTTGATCGCATCGAGGCTCTGAACCCGCGTTTCAACGCGATCGTCGCATTGCAAGAGCGCGCGCCGCTTCTGGCCAGGGCGCGGGCCGCCGATGAGGCGATCGCGCGCGGCGAGGCGCTTGGTCCGCTGCACGGGTTTCCGATCGCCGTGAAGGACCTCGCCTCGGTCCAGGGCTTGCCGACGACAATGGGCGCGCCGCTGCTGAAAGGCTTCGTCCCGACGAGCGACTCGATTTTCGTCGAACGCTTGCGGAGAGCCGGCGCGATCTTCATTGGCAAGACCAACACGCCGGAATTCGGACTCGGCTCGCAAACCTACAATCAAGTTTATGGCGCCACCCGCAACGCTTATGACCCCCAGCGAACGTCGGGCGGGAGCAGCGGCGGCGCGGCCGTGGCGCTCGCGCTGCGCATGCTGCCGCTCGCCGACGGCAGCGATTATGGCGGCAGCCTGCGCAATCCGGCCGGCTGGAGCAACGTGTACGGTTTTCGACCCAGCCTCGGGCGCGTGCCTGCCGAGGGCCTCGACGCTTGGCTGCCGTCAATGGGAGTCGTCGGGCCGATGGCGCGCAATCCTGCTGATCTGGGCCTGTTGCTGTCGGTCATAGCCGGCTATGACGCGCGCGAGCCTTTGTCCATTCCCGGCGACGGCGAGGCGTTTTGCGGCGCGCTCGATGCGGACGTTGCCGGCAAACGGATCGCCTGGCTCGGCGATTTCGGCGGCGCGATCCCCTACGAACCTGGCGTCCTCGCAATTTGCGAGCAGGCCCTTCGGACACTCGAAACGCTCGGCTGCGTCGTCGAGGCCGCCGTACCTGACTTTTCCTTCGACGCTCTCTGGCAGGCCTTCGTCACGCTGCGCGCGTGGCGTACGGGGGCGAGACTCATGCCGTTCTACCGCGATCCCGCCAAGCGCGCGCTGCTCAAACCCGAGGCGATTTGGGAAATCGAGCGCGGCCGGGCGCTCTCGGCGTTCGACATATCGGCGGCGGCCGAGGTCCATACTCAATGGCATCGGGCGATGCTGCGCTTCTTCGAACGTTACGACTTCTTCGTCCTGCCGACTGCACAAGTCTTCCCTTTCGCGGTCGAGACGCATTGGCCGCGCTCAATCGCGGGAAGGACGATGGAGACTTATCACGAATGGATGAAATGCGCCGTCCCGGCCACGATGGCGGGCGTTCCGGCGCTCGCCGCGCCGGCGGGATTCAACGCCGAGGGGCTGCCGATGGGCGTCCAGATTTGCGGCGCCAATCGCGCGGAGCTCGAGACACTGCAATTGGCGCAGGCCTATCATCGGGCTACGCAATGGCCGGAGAAGCGAAGGCCGCCGGCGCTTGCGGGGTGAGGGATTCCGGGTTTCGCGCTCGCCGAGGCGGCGCGCGAATGCTCGCCTTAAGGCTTCGTCAGCAGCGCGAACCAATAGCCGTTGAACATGCCCTCGTCGCCGAGCAGGAAGCCCGCCTCCGCAGCCATGCGCCGCCAGGCGCGCTTCGGCGCCAAAGAGAAAGCCAAGGCGTTGGCGATGGCGAACATGGTCCAGCCGGGAACCCAGACGATCAACAAGAACCTGCCGCCCGGCTTGAGCACGCGTCGGATTTCGCTGAGGCCCAGCTTGGTCTGAGGCCCGAGATGATCGACGGCGTGGGCGCTGACCGCGGCGTCGAAATGGTCGGCGGCGAAAGGCAGCGCCGTGAGGTCGCCCTGCTCGATCGCGACACGCTCGCTGAGGTTCGCCCGGCGCAGATTCTCTTCGAGCAGCGCGCGGCCGCCATCGGCGATGTAGCTTGAATCGAAGCGGTCGAGCGCGACGATCCTGCCCTTCTTATAGGCCCGGCCAAGCGCGAGCGTGGTTCTGCCCGCACCGCAGCCGGCGTCGAGCGCTTGTCCGGCCTCGCCGGGCCAGAGATCGACCATGGGCAGGACGGCGTAATCGTACTTTCCGGTCGTACGCGCGATCAGGCCGCCGGCGAAAAAGGAGGCGGCGAGCAAGGTCAAGGCGATCGCTGCCGGCCAGAAACCCGGCGCCGCGACTTCGATCGCGACCGCGCTGGCGATCAGGATCATGGCGGCGATCCAGGGACCATAGGTCCAAGCCGGCGCCCAGCCGAAGTCGTAACCCCGAGCTTCGCCGCCGCCGAGCGCGCGTAAGCGCCGCCCCATGCGCTCGCCGGCCATGACATAGAGCGAGGCGAGAAGCACGATTGCGCCGACCAGGTGAAAGCCGCCGAACAGCAGAACCGCGCGGGAAATCGCCGGCAGAGACGGCACATAAATCATCAAGAACAGCCCGGCCGCGACGCCGATCAGGCCGACCAGACCCATATGACCGTGACGATGGGCGCCATGGGCGCGATGGGCGTCGTTGACCGCCATGACGAGCCTCCACATTGATGGACACGCCGACGATTACTGAACAGAATGTCCATGAATGGGAATGAACTTGTCGGCCGAAATGTCCAGAAACGAGCGAAACCGTCGCAAGCGACCAGGACGCGCCTCCCCCGTCGCGGAAGCGAATTGGGTCCCTCCCGCGAACGCGCCAATCAAGGCTGGGCAAGCCCTCAACCGCGGAGGTCCTCCGGATTCCAGCTTTCGCGGGAATGACAGTCCACGCCAGGATCGCCGCATCGGTCGCACGCGCCAGGCGCTTCACCAGGCGATGATCGCGCTTGTGCTGGAGAAAGGCTACGAAGCGACGACGATCAAGGACATTGTCGAGCGCGCCAATGTCGGCCGCTCGACCTTCTACGCCCATTACGCCAGCAAGGAGGACCTGCTCACCGGCGAGCTGGCGGATTTGCGCACGCAACTGACAGCGCGCCAACGCGAGGCGCTCGCCCGCAAAGGCGGCGTCGGCGAGCGCTGCCTCGGCTTCAGCGGCGCGATGTTCGAGCACGCCGCGAGCTATCGCGACGTCTATCGCGCGCTGCTCGGCGACCGCGGCTCGGTCATCGCGATGAGCCGGTTGCGCGGGCTGCTGCTGGAGTTGATCCGCCAGGACCTCGCCGCGATCGCGCCGCCGAGCGGCGAAGTCGGCGCGCCGCGCAGCGCCGCGGCCGAGTTCCTGGTCGGCGCTCTCATGGCGACGCTCGCCTGGCGGGCCGAGCGCAAAGCCTGTCCTTCGCCCGCCGAGGTCGACCGGGCGTTTCGCGCCCTCGCCATTCCGGCGATCGTCGCGGCGACTTCGCCTCCCCCGATGAAGGGAGACGATCGCGGGCGAGGGGTACGGCGGTCAATGTGAGGCGTACTTCATCAGTACGCCGCGATCCGCCGCTTATTTCTTTCTGGCAGGCCTTATCTCTCGTCGCTGGGTCTCTTTCTTCGAGAGAGGCGTGCGCGTCAGGCGAACTCCTTCGGCCGCGCCTTTCTCGCCAGCGTGTCGAGGACGGCGTTGATCATGCCGGCCTCCTCGTTGGCGTAGAAGGCCGCGGCGATGTCGACATATTCCTTGATCGCGACGCGGGCCGGAATGTCGGGCCGGCTCTTCAGCTCGTAGAGGCCGGCGCGCAGGATGGCGCGCATCAAGGCTTCGATGCGCTTCAGCGGCCAGCCTTCGCTCAAGGTCTCGTCGAGGGCGCGGTCGATGGCGCGCTGATCGGCGAGCACGCCGGACAGGATGTCGCGAAATAGACCAAGCTCCGCCGGCTTATACTGCTCGCCCTCGACCTCTCGGCCGATCCAGTGCGATTCGAACTCGGCGAGAATGTCGTTGAGGCCCTTGTCGGCGACCTCCATCTGATAGAGCGCTTGCACCGCGGCGAGCCGCGCTGCGGCGCGTTGATCGGCGGCGCTCATCGCGCCGCTCCCGATCGGCGTTTCAGCGCGGCAAGGACGATCGCCGCCCGAGCCGCGTCGCCGCCCTTGTCGCCCTGGGCCGGGTCGGCGCGGACGAGGGCCTGCTGCTCGTTTTCGACGGTGAGGACGCCATTGCCGAGCGGCAGGCGGCGGGCGACGCCCAGATCGATCAAAGCGCGCGAAGATTCGCCGGCGACGATCTCGAAATGATAGGTCTCGCCGCGAATGACGCAGCCAAGCGCGACGAGGCCGTCATAAGGCCTGCCGGCGGAAGCGGCGGCGTCGAGCTCGATCGCGGCGGCGATCGGAATTTCGAGCGCGCCGGGCACGGTCACGACATCGAAGGCCGCGCCGGCCGCTTCGAGCGCGCGACGCGCGCCGTCCATCAGCATCGCGCCAATCGCTTCGTAGAAACGGGCCTCGACGATGAGAATCCGGCCGCCTTTGAGGCTCGGCGGCGGAATTAAGGGATCGCGGCGCGGCTCGGCCATAGGTCCTAAACGTTTGCGGTGGGCGAAATGGCGCTGGCGCCGGGCGACGGCATAAAGGGCCCGGCGGCCGGAGGCAAGGCTGGCGACGCGATGCCTGCCATTTCCGAAAGCGGCGATCCGGGCCGTGTGAACCGCACGCCGCGAGCTCAGCTAGGATTCCAGCTTTCGCGGAAATGACATGGTGCTATTCTTCGGAAAAAGGCGGAGCCTCATGCGCGTTGTGGTGCTTGGCGGCGGCGTGGTCGGAGTGACCACGGCCTATCAGCTTCAGAGGGACGGTCACGAAGTCGTGCTTCTCGAGAAGCGCGAAGCGGTCGCGGCCGGGACGAGCTGGGGCAATGCCGGCATGATCGCGCCCGGCCATTCCTTTGTCTGGTCGTCGCCCAAGGCGCCGCTGATCCTCTTGAAATCGCTGGTCCTCAAGGATCAGGCGCTGCGCTTCCGATTCTCCGCCGACCCGCGCCTCTATCGCTGGTCGCTGCTGTTCCTGCTGGAGTGCACCGACGCCAAGGCGCGGCGCAACACGCTTCTCAAGCACCGTCTCGCCGCCTATTCGCAGAAAGTGTTGGGCGAAGTCGTCGCCGAGGAGGCGATCGACCATGATCGGAACCAGCGCGGCATTCTCTATTTCTACCGCGACGCCCAGGCTTTCGAGAAAGGCGCGGCGCATATGAAGCTGCTCGAAGAGGACGGGCAGGAAATTAAGCTTCTCGACCGCAACGGGGTGATTGCGCTCGACCCATCCCTGGCCGCCGCGAAGGACAAGATCGCCGGCGCCATTTATTGCCCGACCGACGAGACCGGCGATCCAGCCAAGTTCACCCGCGCGCTGGCGGCGAAGGTCGCAGCGCGGGGCGGCGACCTGCGCACCGGCGTGACGATAACAGGCTTCGAGACCTCGGCCGACAAGATCGCGGGCGTCCTAACCGACAAAGGCCCGGTCAAAGGCGATCTCTACGTGCTGGCGCTCGGCGCCGACAGCCCGCTCCTGGCGGGCCAGCTCGGCCTCGATTTGCCGATCTATCCGATCAAGGGCTATTCGCTGACCATCCCGATCGGCAATCACCGCGCGCCGCCGACGCTCGCCGCCATCGACGAGCACAATCTCGTCGCGATCTCCAATTTCGGCGACCGGCTGCGCGTCACCGCGACGGCGGAATTCGCAGGGTACGATACGAGCCACAAACCATCCGACTTCGCTTTCATGAAGCGCGTGACAGAGGAATTGTACCCGGACGGCGCCGATTACGAGCGCGCCGAAATGTGGGCGGGCCTCAGGCCGATGACGCCGACCAACCTCCCGCTGTTCGGCCGCCGGCGTTACGGCAATCTCTACCTTAACACGGGCCACGGTCATATTGGCTGGACCATGTCGCACGGCTCGGCCCGGATCACCGCCGATCTCATCGCCGGTCGCCGGCCGGCCATTGCGATGGACGGCCTGGTCGCCGCATGAACCAATGCTGAGCGGAGCTCTCGCGACGTCGATGGCGGCCATCTGAAGGGGAACATGTCATGGCGACGGAGCAGAACAAATTCCTCGCCAATCAAGTCTGGGACGACGTATGGCGCGACGGCGATCTGCGCCGGATGGACGACCTCTTCGCCCTGGATTTCGTGCGGCACGACCCGGGACGAGAACTTCACGGCCTCGAGCAGAATCGTCAATTCATCGCCAGTTTCCGCAAAGCCTTCCCCGATGGGCGCTTTACGGTCGAGGATCAGATCGCGGAAGGGGATAAGGTCGCCGTGCGCTACCGCTTCACCGGCGCCCAGCTCGGCGACTTTCAGGGCATGCCGCCGACGGGTAAACAGGTCAGCTATTCAGGAATGCTCATCTATCGTGTCGCGGACGGCAAGATTGCCGAACAATGGACCGAAATTGATCTGCTCGGCCTGCTGCGACAATTGGGCGTTCCGCCGCGCTCTTGAGCTTTGCGGATTTTTCTCGAGGGGAAGACATGTCGACCAATCTTGCGCGCGCCCTGGCCTCTTCGAACCAGCCGCTCGATCTCGGCGTCCTCCCATCCGAGCTTGACGACGGCCTCGCGGGGCGAGCCGCGATCGGCCTCGTCGTGCTGGCCACCGATCAGACGATGGAGCACGAATATCGCGCGCTGATCCGGCTGCCCGGCGTCGCCTTCTACGAAGCGCGCGTTTTCAACGACAACCAGATCACGCCCGAGACCCTGCGCGCAATCGGCGCGCGGATCGCGCCAACCGTCGATCTGATCCTGCCGAGCGTCAAGCTGGACGTCGTCGCCTTCGGCTGTACGTCGGCGACGATGACGCTCGGGGAGGACGCGGTCTTCGCCGAGATCAGGAAGGCGCGGCCCGGCGTCGCCTGCACCACGCCGGTCACTGCGGCGCTCGCCGCCTTTCGGGCGCTTGGCGCCAAAGGCGTCGGCGTGCTGACCCCCTACGCGCCGGAGATCAATCGCGGCCTTGTCTCCTATTTCGCCGACCGCGGCGCGCCGATCGCGGCGGTCGCGACCTTCGATCGAAGGGACGATCGCGAGGCGGCGCGCATCTCCGTCGCGTCGATCGAGGCGGCGGCCGAGCGGCTCGCCGCCGCGCCGGGGATCGACTGCGTCTTTGTCTCGTGCACGAGCCTGAGGATGGCCGAAGCGGTCGCCCGGCTCGAGGAGCGCATCGGAATTCCGGCGACGTCGAGCAATCATGCGATGGCGTGGCATTGCTTGCGGCTGGCCGGGGTGCAGGACGAGGTCGCGGCGGCGGGACGGCTGTTCGCCATGACGGCGGCCTGACGGCGCGCCCCTGTTCTGCAGGGGAAGGTACGTCTCAACCCTTCGCGAATTTCGCCTTCAGCGCCGCTGCGACATTCGGCGGCACGAAGGAGGAGACGTCGGCGCCCATCGAAGCAATCTGGCGCACCAGCGTCGCCGTGATGTGACGCACATTGCGCGAGGCGGGCAAGAAGATCGTCTGCAGCTTCGGGGCCAAGTCGGCGTTCATGCCGGCGAGTTGCATCTCGTAGTCGAAATCGGTGGCGTCGCGAAGACCGCGGACGATCGCCGACGCGCCGGCGTCCGCCGCCGCCTCGACGGCGAGGCCGGAAAAGACGATCGTCTCCAAGGCGCAGCCGCTCGATTGAGCGGCGGGCGCGGCCGCCTCGCGGATGAGCTTGACGCGCTCGTCGGTCGAAAGCAGCGCGACCTTGCTGGCATGCGCGCCGACGCCGACGACGAGCCTGTCGCACAGCGTCGCGGCCCGCTCGATCACGTCGAGATGGCCGTTGGTGAGCGGATCGAACGATCCGGCATAGAAGACGACGCGCGGCATGACGGAAAGGAGGCTATCGGGAGCTCAGCGCCGATGCAAGGGACGGAGCGCGCCAATCATATGTATGTAGTTTCGCTAGCTGCGCTGCAAAGGACTGGCTGCTCCCGTCGCAATTATCTTCGCCCGGCGGAAGACCGGCGCCTCAAGACGCTTGCTTCCTGCCCCGCGGCTTGCGAATCTCGCTTTCTTCCCGATCGGAGCCGGACACGATCATGCAAGCCGAGGCCAGTCTCACCGCCAAAGGCGCAGCAAAGCATCGCGCCGTCCATCAATTGCTCGAAGGCGGCAGGATTTTATCCGATCCGCTGGCCGTCGCCATGCTCGGCGAAGATCCCGACGCCATCGTCCGCGAAGCGGAGGAGGATCCCGATCGCCGCACAATGCGCTTGTTCATCGCCGCGCGCAGCCGCTTCGCCGAGGACCGCCTCGCCGACGCGGTCGGGCGCGACGTGCGCCAACTCGTCCTGCTCGGCGCCGGGCTCGACACGTTCGGCTTGCGCAATCCGCATCGCGACAAGGGCTTGAGCGTGTACGAAGTCGATCATCCGGCGACGCAGGCTTGGAAGCGCGAGCGCATCGCCGCGGCGGCGCCGGCCGGGCTGCCGGCGCTGAACTTCGTCGCCGTCGATTTCGAGAAACAATCGTTCCTCGACGAACTGGCCAAGGCCGGATTCGACCGGCATGCGGCCAGCTTTTTCATCTGGCTCGGCGTCACGCCGTACCTGACGCGCGAGGCGATCGTCGCGACGCTCGCGGCAATCGCCCGCGTCGCGGCGGAGGTCGTCTTCGATTACGGCGAGCCGCTCGAAGCGTTCAGCGGCGCGCGGCGCGCCGCTATGGAGGCGTTCCAGGCCCGCGTCGCCGCTTTGGGCGAGCCGTTGATCAGTCGGTTCTGGCCGGCCGAGATGGCGAGACTGCTACGCGAGACCGGCTTCGCCCGTTTCGACGATTTCGGCCCGCATGAAATGGCCGTCTATCTCGGCGCGCCGGCGCCGCCGCCGGCGGGAACGCCGGGCGGGCATGTGGTCCATGCGCGAAGCGGCGGCTAGCGCTCGTCTCCGCTCCGAGCGCGACGCGAGGCGGCGCGGCTCCTCAAAGCGATCCAGAACGAGGCCTGGGCGAGCGCGGCGGCGCCGGCGAGCGTGAGCGCGGTCGCCAAAGCCGGACTCGGGCCAAGGCCGGACAACGCTGCGCAGAGCGCGCCGATCGCCATCTGCGCAAAGCCGTAGAGCCCCGAGGCCGAGCCGATAACGCGCGGATTGACGCTGACCGCCTCGGTCAAAGCCAAGGGCGAGGCGAGGCCGGCGCCCAGGGTGAAAAAGAACAACGAGCCGACCACGCCCGTCGCCGTCAGCGGTCCGACGAAAACCATTGTCAGCAGTACGAGAGCCGCGGCGACGCTGACGAGATTGGCGCCGATCAGCAGAAGCGGCGCGGCGACGCGCGAGATCAACCGGCTGGCGAGCGCGCTGCCGAGCCAGACGCCGACCACCATCACCGCGAGGGACGGTCCGACCTCGTAGGCGGGCCGTTTCAATTCATAGACGAGGATGAAGGGCGCTGCGGCGACGAAAGCGTACATGGATGTGGTCGCGCAGCCGCCGCCGATCGCGAAGCCGAGAAAAGCCGGCGAACGCAGCAGGCTGCGGTAGTCCCGGCCGAGCCGGCTCAGATCGGCGCTGGCGCGCACAGGCGCCGTCTCCGGCAGAAGGCGCCAGGCCAGGAGCAGAAGGGCGATTCCGAGCGCGCAGAGCAGAACAAGAATGGCGCGCCAGCCGGCGGTCGCGTTCAGCGCGCTGCCGAGAATCGGCGCCAAGCCGGGCCCGAGCGTGACCATCAGATTGAGCAATGCAAGTCGCCGCGCCGATTCCAGCGGCGGCGCCGTGTCGCGCACCATGGCGCGGGCGAGCGCGAGGCCGGCGCAGCCGCCCAGGGCCTGCAATAAACGCGCAGCAATCAACGTTGCAACACCCGGCGCGACGGCCGCGGCGAAGCCGGAACCGGTGTAAAGCGCCAAGCCCGCGATCAGGACCGGCCGGCGGCCGAAACGATCCGAAAGCGGCCCATAGACGAGTTGGCCGAAGGCAAGCCCGGCGATGTAAAGGCTCACCGTCAGCTCCATGATTCCCGCGCCGACGCCAAGATCGCGCGCCGCGCTCGGCAAAGCCGGCGCGAAGATGTGCATGGCCAATGTGCCGCTCAACGTGAGCAGCGCCAACAGCCAGAGGGGCGGCGCGCTGCGGCTCGAAGCGCGAGCCGACGCGGTCAAAGGATCGACGATGAGAGCCCTGTTCATCGGCCCCCGCCTTCGCCGTCGTCGAGAACGCGGCAGATATGGGCGAGGACGCGCGAGGCGGTTTCAACCTCTCGATCGGAAACGCCCTTGAGCGCTTCGTCGCGAATCTGGCGGGCGACGCTCTCGACGTGATCGACAGTCCTGCGCCCGGAAGCGGTCAGCACGATCGCCTTGGCGCGGCGGTCGTCCTCCTCTTCGCGGCGCTCGATCAAGCCCGCCGCTTGCAAGCCGTCCAGCAGCCGCACCACCGACGAGCCGTCGAGCGACAGCGAGGCGGCGAGATCTTTCTGGCGCATCGGCGAAGGCGCGCGGGCGACGCGCAGCAACGGCAGCCAAGTCGCCTCGGTCAGGCCGTAAGGCTGCAGCCGCCGATCCATCGCCCGCCGCCAGCGACGCGCGGTCTGAGCGACGAGCGCGCCAAAGGCGGCGCGGGCGTCGGACTTCCGAGGCATTGGATGCCTATGCAATAAATTACATACCATCTAATTACACGGATTGCGCGCAGAGGCAATCGCCACGGCGGCGTGGCCGAGGCGATCGCTCCGGCAATGGGCCCGCAGGGCGCGACGCCTTCGATTTGAACCGTGACCTCCTCGTCCCAGCCGACGAAGGCAAAGTCAGGCCGCCGCAAGGTTCCTCGCCTTGCGCGAATTCGCCGACGTGTCGAAAACGAAAGCGCCGATCCGGGGTGACCGCGAAGCCGACCAAGGCGGCTTCCGGCGCGCCGGACGGATCGGCGGTGGCGACGACCCCAAGGCGCTTGCCCGGAAGGCGAAAGGGTCGTCGAGGGTCATTGGGGCGGTCGTCCTTATGGGAGAGGGCTCGCGTTAGCGTCGCGTCTCCTGATCGCTTCCGCGCTGACGGGCGTGAAGAAATTGATCAGATTTCCGTCGGGATCGCGAAACAGCAACGAGCGATTTCCCCATGGCTGCGTGGTCGGCCGCTGCACGAAATCGCTGACCACTTTCGCCAGTTTTTCATATTCCTTGTCGACATCGTCAACCCGGAACTCGAGGATGGCGGTATGATTGTCGGCTGGGCGCGCCGCCCCGGCGCCGAACAAATCCATGGTGCGCTTGCTGCCGATCGCCAAGGTGCAAGACGGCGTGGCGATTTCCGCGAATTCCTCAGTGTACCAGGTTGCCGTCAGCCCGGTCACCGCCTCGTAAAACCGCACCAGGCGCTTGATGTCGTCCGTGATGATTCGCGCTGAGACGAAGTCCATGGCGTCCTCTTGTTGGGTTTGGCGGCGAATGCGCGCCGTTGGGCGGCTTTAGCCCCAGCCTGCTGACAAATCGCGTCAGCAACGGCGTCCGGGGCCGATGCCTGAACGCGCCGCCTCCAAAAGCGGTCCGAGCATGCGTTCGTCGATGACGGTCGCCACAAGCCCGCGGCCCGCCTTCCGGCCAATTCGATGCCGTCGGGATAGAGAAGGTCAGGCGCGCCCGACAATGCAACCCTCGGCCTCACGAGGACGTCCTTTCCGTATGCTGATTGACGTCTCGCGCCCGGGTCAGGAGCCGTGCTCAAGGCTTCTTTTGCGCAAGCAAAGAGCGGCAAGGCATGAGCCAGAGGCGAGCGCGGCCGAGCTCACGGACCTCCATGCCCGCCTGCCGCAAGATTTCCATATAGCGGGGCGTGAACGCGAGATCGAAGAGGGCGATGCGGCCGCCCGGCTTCAACACGCGGACAAGCTCGCGCAGAGCCTGATCTCGGCCGTCGCGCGAAGGGATGTTGTGGATCACGGTCATCGAGACGATCGCATCGAAGGATGCGTCGGAGAATGGCAGCTTTCTGAGATCGCCAGTCTCCACCTCGACCCGATCGGCCACGCCTTCCGCGGCCGCGTTGGCGCGCGTCGCCGCCGGACTGTTATTCGAAAGGTCCTTTGCGGACCATAGGTCGATGCCGACCGCCTTGCCGCTGGTCAGCCTCTTTGCGCAACCGATCAGCGCCAATCCGCGACCGCATCCCGCGTCGAGCACGCGCTCCTTCCCGGAAAGCGCGAGCGCCGCGACCAGGCGGTCGCGTATGCACATCTTGCCGACGAGGCTGGACCGCAGCATGACCGCCGCGTAGAAGAGAAAGAGCGCGGCGAGGGGAGCGGCGACGAGGCTCGATATCGCGGGTACGAAGCTTGGCGCGAGGCCGACGAGGACGATCGCGGACGTCAACGCCAGCCCGAGCCCGAGGACGATCAGGGCGCAAACCAGGCCGGGCGCGTCGACGCCATATATCGCGCGCCTTTGCTCCACATCGGAAGCGCCGAGCGGAGGTCGCAGCGGTTTCTCGGAGCGTTGCAGGCTGGAAAAATACGATCCGCTCATCTCCATGCTCCATAGCGCTTGAGCCTCACCCTTTCAAAATATAAGCTATCGCTCGCAATTTCATACTCGCTTTTCCGGAACGATCGCATGGCCCGTCGGCCGCAAACAAATCCTCGAAAAGCCGCCTCTCAGGAGCGATCGCGTTTGACCGTCGACGCTCTTGTCGAAGCGACTGCTCGCATTTTGATCAGGGAAGGCTACGACCGGGCCAGCACCAACAAGATCGCCGCCATGGCCGGCGTCAGCATCGGCTCGCTGTACCAGTACTTTCCGAACAAGGAGGCGCTGGTCGCGGCCGTGATCGAGCGCCACAACCAACAATTGTGGCAAGTGGTCCAGAACGCCCTCGTCAAAGTCGCCGCGCGCCCGATCGAAATCGCGGCGCGCGAACTCGTCGCGGCCGCGATCGACGCTCACCGCGTCGATCCGAAGCTTCACCGCGTCCTAGCCGAGGAGGTCCCCCGCGCCGGGCGGCTCGAGAATATCGAAGCCGTCGAGCGAAACGCGCGCGCGGTCTTTCGCAGCTATCTTGAATCGCGTCGCAGCGAGATCGACGTCGCCGATCTCGACCTCGCCGCCTTCATCCTGGCGACGACGGTGGAGGCGTTGACCCATTCCGCGGTCCTGCACCGGCCGGACGTGCTCGCCGACGAAAAGGCCGGCGCGTTTGTGAACGAGGTCACGGGACTCGTGCTGCGGTATTTACGGACGCCGTCGAAGGCGCCAGTGAAACGAGCGCGCCAAGCTCGACGAAGCGGATAGACTCTCCTGTATGCAAAGCCGACCGCTCGGCCTGACAGACGGGCGAGCTCGATCCGTCGTGCTTTGGAACACAGAGCAGGCGTGCGGAGACAAGCGGCTGTTGGCGCTCCCCCCGGAATCAGCGCTTGAGCCAGCCGGTAGCGCGAAAGTTAATGCGATAATGTCATTTCGCTCAATTGCATTCAGCGAATAGTGGCGAGCGAGCGCTATCTTTCTCATATCGGGCGCGCCGAGAGATGGAGGGGCTAATGCGTCGCATAGTCATGTTCGTTATTGCCGCCGGGACGTTGACCCCTACCTTGGCGTCGGCTGATCACTCGATCGATTATTCGAGCAAGGCGTGCTTCGCCCCTTCCGATCAGAAGATCGCCGCCTGCTTTCGACCCGCAACTCCGCCCTATTGCGCTAGAGCTACGCTCGTTCGGCTGAATCACCGCGAGAACTGCGGCGTTCAGACATAGGGAAAAAGACTCAGTTGCGCGATAGTTAAAGGACGCGCAGACGCTAAAGCGGCTGCGCTGGAAACCTGTGGTCGCAGACGTCCAGACTCGGGGACTGCGGCCACGCTGCAGGAACGATTATCTTACCAATCGTTAGCCGCAAGCGAACAAACGTATCCTTGTCGCCCGCCATGCATGCGTACGCAGCGTATCTATTCGCCAGCCATGCGCTATGCGGATAGCGATGGATCAGGTCTTCAAATCCGCGCTTCATGTCCGGCCAGTTGGCCAGACTATTTGTGAAGAGGCCCGGCCCATTGCAGTTGCATGGATCAACGGCCCAGTAGAGGCGGGAGTATAACGAGTAGCCCTCCACCGCTTCGGTATTCTTCACCGCAGCGCGTATGAAGTCGTCGACGAGTTCCCAACTGCCGCCCCATTTCGGCAGCAGGGCGTTAACCATCTCGGTATACAGCGAATAGAAATAAGGCTGCCTCGCGGCGCTCTCTTGGAAGACACGAAGAAGTTCGGCTTTGGACCAATTCAAACCTAAGCCAACTTCAATTTGGACGCGACCCCAAAGCGGGCTTTCTGAAGCGTATGGCTTGGAATCAGTGAGCACCTTCTGCGCGTTCTCCAGCCTTTCGGATAGCAGCCGCCATCCTTCCGGGGCAACCGACGACGCAGGTCCATCACCCCGTGCGCTCCAACCGTAGTCGGACCAGTACCGCGCCTCCGCGATCGCGGCGGCGGCGGAGCGAGGGTTCCTCGCTCGCCAGTCCCTAACGATTTCATGGACAGCATCCCTATCGTTGGGCTGCCAAAACAGGACATCCATTGCTTCGGAGAAGGCGACCAGCTTCCACTGCCCATCAGCCGTCCGCTCGGCCGGATTATTCCAATCGGCGAAAAGTCGGTCTAAATCATCGAATTGTTTGTTCCAGAAAAGAGAAGTTACAAGGCTTTGTAGCGTCAGAAAGCCGTAAGGACGATCGAGCCAAAGCGGATGTCCCTCAGAATCTACAGAGGCCGTCGGCTCCTCTTGGGGCGGCGCATCCGTATTCTGAGGCTTGGCGTGGTAGTGCCAGAAATATCTATTAAGATATAGGTACTCCTCAATTTGATGCGCCTCCACGTACGGGTTCGCCAAATCCTCATTTTTGGGTGAGGGCTTCAGCTCACCGTGGATCATCAAAGGACCAGCGAAAGCATTGACCGGTTCAGGGTTGGGCGTGGCGTCTACGCCGCCGGCGACCGCAAGATGAGACGCCGCGACGGTCCAGGCGGTCACGAAAAACAGAAACGAGAATAGCCATTTCATAGAAATGGCATAACCGATCGAGGTGAACGAGTTGTGAGTGGCCCCAAATAAAATCGAGTTAATGCACGCAAGCTGACCACAGCCACTTCGATTTCGCCCATTGGCGATTAAAGTCGGCGACTTTGCTTCTGCGAAACCGATCTCCGAACCTCTGCGCTTCGCGGGAGAAGGCTTCGACGCCCTTGTGTGATTAACCCCCGCTGTCCTCCGCCTCCTCCTCGGGCTCCGGCTCGGAGATGCGCTCGACCGCGACCACCCGCTCTTCGTCCGCCGTGTCGAACACGATCACGCCCTGGGTGGCGCGGCCGGCGATGCGGATGTCCTCGACAGGGCAGCGGATGAGCTGGCCGCCATTGGTGACAAGCATGATCTCGTCGTCATTCTCGACCGGGAAGGAGGCGACCAGCTTGCCGTTGCGCGGGGTGACCGCCATGGCGACGACGCCTTTGCCGCCGCGGCCGGCGGCGCGATATTCGAAGGAGGACGATCGCTTGCCGTAGCCGTTCTCCGAAATGGTCAGGATGACCTGCTCGGCGGCCGACATTTCGGCGTAGCGCTCCGGGCTGAGCGAGGCGTCCGCGGCGGCTTCGGTTTCGCCCTCGCCTGTCTCTTCGCCATTCGAGCCATTGCCGTTCCCGCCGACCTCGCCGGCCACGGCGCGGCGCATTTTGAGATAGGCGGCGCGCTCCTCCGCGCTCGCGTCGAATTCGCGCAGAATGGCCAGCGAAATGACCACATCGCCCTCGCCGAGCGCAATGCCGCGCACGCCCATCGAATCGCGGCCCTTGAAGACGCGGACCTCGTCGACGGCGAAGCGGATGCATTGACCCTGCGCCGTGGTGAGCAGCACGTCGTCCTTGTCCGAGCAAGTCTGCACGTCGACGATGGATTCGCCTTCGTCGAGCTTCATCGCGATCTTGCCGGAGCGGTTGACCTGGGCGAAATCGGAGAGCTTGTTGCGCCGCACGGTGCCGCGCGTGGTCGCAAACATCACGTCGAGCTTCTCCCAATCCGCCTCGTCTTCCGGGAGCGGCATGATCGTGGTGATGCGCTCGCCCTCTTCGAGCGGCAGGAGATTGACCAGAGCCTTGCCGCGCGCCTGGGGCGGAGCCAGCGGCAGGCGCCAGACCTTCTCCTTATAGACCTTGCCCTTGGAGGAAAAGTACAGGACCGGCTGATGGGTCGAGGCGATGAACAGACGCGCGACGAAATCCTCGTCCCGCGTCTGCATGCCGGAGCGCCCCTTGCCGCCGCGCCTTTGCGCGCGATAGGTCGAGAGCGGCACGCGCTTGATGTAGCCGGCGTGACTGACCAGCACGACCATATCCTCGCGCTGAATGAGGTCCTCGTCCTCCATGTCGGAGTCGCTGTCGAGAATCTCGGTGCGGCGCGGCGTCGCGAAGGCCGTCTTCACCGCGTTGAGCTCGTCGCGGATAATGCCGCGCACGCGCGCACGCGAGCTCAAAATGTCGAGATAGTCGGCGATCTCCTCGGCGAGCTTGTTCAAGGCGGCGGCGATCTCGTCGCGGCCGAGCGCGGTCAAGCGCTGCAGGCGCAGATCGAGAATGGCGCGGGCCTGCGCGTCGGAGAGACGGCAGGTCCCGTCCTCGGCGAGCGCGTGGCGCGGATCGGCGATCAGCGCGACGAGCGGCGCCATGTCGCGCGCGGGCCAGGTCCGGCCCATGAGAGCCTCGCGCGCCGCGGCTGCGTCCGGCGAGGTTCGGATCAGGCGGATGACTTCGTCGATATTGGCGACGGCGATAGCGAGGCCGACCTGGAGATGAGCGTTGTCGCGCGCCTTGGCGAGCAGATGCTTGGTGCGGCGGGTGACGACCTCCTCGCGAAAGTCGATAAACGCCTGCAGCATGTCTTTGAGCGTCAGCAATTCGGGCTTGCCGCCGTTCAGCGCGATCATGTTCGCGCCGAAGCTCGTCTGCATGGCGGTGAAGCGCCAGAGCTGATTGAGCACCACGTCGGCGACCGCCTCTCGGCGCAGCTCGATGACGATGCGCATGCCGTCGCGATCGGATTCGTCGCGCAAATCCGAAATACCCTCGATCCTCTTCTCGCGCACCAAATCCGCGATCCGCTCGACCAAGGCGGCCTTGTTCACCTGGTACGGAATCTCGTCGACAATGATCGCCTCGCGATCCTTGCGGATCTCTTCGATCCGCGCCTTGGCGCGCATGATGATCGAGCCGCGGCCGGTCGCGTATGCGGTGCGGATGCCGCCGCGGCCGAGAATCGTTCCGCCGGTCGGAAAATCCGGACCGGGAATGATTTCGAGCAAGTCGTCGAGCGAAATATCCGGCCGCTCCATCACGGCGAGGACCGCGTCGATCGTCTCGCCGAGATTATGCGGCGGAATGTTCGTCGCCATGCCGACCGCAATGCCGCCGGCCCCGTTGACGAGGAGATTGGGAAAGCGCGCCGGCAGGACGACCGGCTCGGATTCCTTCTCGTCGTAGTTCGGGCGGAAATCGACTGTGTCCTTGTCGAGATCTTCGAGGAGCGCCATGGCGGCGCGATCGAGGCGCACTTCGGTATAGCGTTCGGCCGCCGGCGGATCGCCGTCGACCGAGCCGAAATTGCCTTGGCCGTCGAGGAGCGGCAGGCGCATCGAGAAGTCTTGCGCCATGCGCACCAGGGCGTCGTAAATCGCCAGGTTGCCGTGCGGATGGTATTTGCCCATCGTGTCGCCGGTGACGCGCGCGGACTTGTTATAGGGCCGGTCCGGCGTGAAATTGTTTTCGCGCATCGAGAACAGAATGCGCCGATGCACCGGCTTCAGCCCGTCGCGCACGTCGGGCAAAGCGCGGCTGACGATCACGCTCATCGCGTAATCGAGATAGCTGCGCTTCATTTCGTCGGAAATCGAAACGGGGCGAATGTCGGAGGGGCCGCCGGTCGGCCGCTCGTTATTTGAATCGCTCAAAAGCCTGCGAATCCTTCATGCTGAAACGAGAGATGTCTCTACCCGATTTTGCGCCGCAGCGCCACTCTCTCGGCGTCTTTCTATGTGGTTATTTTCCTGTTATTTTTCAAGCTTTTAAGCGTCAGCGGCGAGGCTCGCGCAAGGTGCTTGGGACCGGCTGGGCGCGCGTCGCGTTTCGCCGTTTCGAACGCGTTCGGCGGAGGGGCGTGTGGCGCTGCTCGATTTCCTCAAGACGGCCTTCGCCACGCTTTTGGTGACCTCGATCCCGGCGGCCTGGCGCCGATCTTCATCGGCCTGACCGTCGGCATGTCGGCGGCCGAGAAGCGCGCTCGCCGCGCAATTCGTCATCGACGGCTGGACCGAGGTCGCGAAATGAGCCTAGGCGCCGCCTCGGCGCGCTCGGCCGGGCGTGCTAAACGATCGGCGAGGGAATCGGGAGGGACTTTCAATGACCATCGCCTTTTGGTGCGTCCTTGTCGCCGCGCTTTTGCCCTATGCGGTCTTCGGACCGGCCTCGGCGAAACTCGACATCAAGCTGCCGCGCAAACTGGCCGGCGAACTCGAAGGCCTGCCGGCGCGCGCCTATGGCGCGCATCTGAACCATTTCGAAGCGTTTCCCTTCTTCGCGGCCGCGGTGATTGTCGCTCATGTCGCCGGCGGCCCGAGCGCCCTGGTCAATTGGCTGGCCGTCGCGTTCGTCGCGGTTCGGCTGTTCTATACGGCGGCGTATCTGGCCGACCGGCAGCCGCTGCGCTCGTCGTCGTTCTTCGTCGGCCTGTTGATCTCGATCGCGATCTTCGTCTCGCCAGCCTTTCGATAGAGTTCCAGCCGTTATGGAGCGAAGCGCCCATTCCTAAGCGTCGCTATTAACAATGGCTCGTCGCAATGACTGTGTGAACGAGCGTCCTCACCGCCCGCCCGTCACGTCGAGGATTGCGCCCGTCGTGTAGGACGCCGCATCGCTGAGCAGCCAGATCGCGGCCTCGGCGATTTCCTCGGGCGTTCCCGGCCGCCCCATCGGCGCGGTCGCGCCGAGCCGGTGAGCGCGTTCAGGCTCGCCGCCGCTGGCGTGAATGTCGGTCTCGATCAAGCCGGGCCGGATGGCGTTGACGCGCACGCCTTCGCGGCCAAGCTCCTTGGAGAGTCCGACCGTCAGCGTGTCGATCGCGCCCTTGGAGCCGGCGTAGTCGACATAGAGATCGGGCGAGCCGAGGCGCGCCGCAGCCGACGACATCAGCACGATCGAGCCGCCCTTGCCGCCGCGGCTCTTCGCCATGCGCCGCGCCGCCTCGCGCGCGGTCACATAAGCGCCGAGCACATTGATCTCGAATACGCGACGCATCCGCTCGACGCTCATATCGACGAGCCGCGCGCTCGGAGCCACGATTCCGGCATTGACGACGACGCCGTCGAGCGGGCCGAGCGCTTCGGTCGTCTGTTCGAACATGGCGATCACGTCGCTCTCTTTGGCGACGTCGCAGGGAACGGCGAGCGCTTTCGCGCCGTCGCGCGCCGCGGCCGCGACCACGGCTTCGGCCGCGTGCTTGTCGTGGACGTAATTCACGCCGACCGACCAGCCGCGCTTGGCGGCGAGAAGGCAAATGGCGCGGCCGATGCCGCGCGAGCCGCCGGTGACGAGAATGGTCTTGGACATGAACGGACCTGGCCTTAGCTTGGCGCGCAAACGGCGACGCGCGGCGGCGTTTGGCGCTCATAACATCGGCGCCGGCGCGATTGGAGGGGTTCGGCGATGCGGTGGATCAGCATTCTCGCCTGCGCATGGCTCGTTTTGACGACGGCGGCTGTTGCCGAGGACTGCCCCGACCAGAGCCAGCAGGGGCTCAATGATGCGCGGACGCCGCCTTTAAGAAAGCCGACGCCGAGCTAAACAAAGCCTATCGGGAGATCACGCGGCGGCTGAACGATGATCAGGAGACGGTCAAGCTGCTCGTCGCCGCGCAGAAAGCCTGGATCGCGTTTCGCGACGCCGAATGCGGGTTCGCGGCGTCCGAAAACGCGGGCGGCAGCATCTATCCCATGGTCTATAGCGGATGCCTGGAGCGGTTGACGCACACGCGAACCGCCGAACTTCGCGGCTATTTGAAATGCGAGGAAGGCGATCTCGACTGCCCTGTTCCGAAGGAGTGAGGCCCCGCTCGGCAGGAGCGGACTTGGCCGAAGCGCCCCTGGCGCCGCCTGTAGCGCCCCTGGCGCCGCCTTGCCCGCATCCCCGCCCGCCTCTATAAGCCGCGCGCTATTCCCCTTCCGACAAAAATGGAAAGAGCCTCATGGCCCTGCAGCGCACCTTCTCGATCCTTAAGCCGGACGTCACCCGCCGCAGCCTCACCGGCGCGGTCAACGCCAAGATCGAGGCCGCGGGCTTGCGCATCGTCGCGCAGAAGCGCGTGCTGATGACGCGCCGCGAGGCCGAGACGTTCTACGCCGTCCACAAGGAGAGGCCATTCTTCGGCGAGCTCGTCGAATTCATGACGTCGGGCCCGGTCGTGGTCCAGGTGCTCGAGGGCGAGGACGCGATCCAGCGCTATCGCGACGTGATGGGCGCGACCAATCCGGAGAAGGCGGCGGCGGGGACGATCCGCAAGGAATTCGCGGTCTCGATGGGCGAGAACTCCGTGCATGGCTCGGATGCGCCGGAGACGGCGGCGGTGGAGATCGCGCAATTCTTTTCGGGCAATGAAATTGTCGGGTGAAGCGCCGACGTTCCGCGCGGCGTTCCCGTCGCTTTCCGTGCAACGTCAAGGCTCGACGGCGCCGCAGCCAGCCGGGGCGTCGCCGAGTTCGACGAGGAACCGCTTCGTCGGCCCTAGCCGCTCACCGATGATCGCATGACGCTCGCAGAGCTGACGTTCCACCTGAGGCGCGCTCGCGCGCCTCATCTAAGCCGCCTTGCTCAGCGTGACGACGATGTCGGTCGCTTCGCGTTCATGCGGCAAGAGCTTGGTCCGCTCTTCGTCGACCCAACTTGCGAGTTCGACGACCCGGCCGGTCTCCGCCGAACCGTCTGCGGAATCGTTCGGCTCGATGATTTTCAGCCCGCCGCCATCGAGGAAGAAGGTATGATCGCCGAAGATCGCGACCAGCCGCTTCTCCAACGGATGGTCCGCGGGAACTGCGTCGGCCTCGAACTGGCTCAAGACGTAAGCGACGCCTTCGCGTTGTAGTTTCATCGCTTGTTCCTCCTTCGCTCATTTGCGAACATGCGGGTCGGCGCGTAGCCCTGCTCTTGCGCAGATCGCGCTCGCTTCGCCCATCAATGTCGCCGAATCCGACGTCGAGCGAGCCTAGGTCGCCGCGATGCCGGCGAGAGATTGCTTCTCGACGCCCAGGTTCTAATCTTGAAATAGCCGCCCGCGCTGGCGAGCATTCGCTGTGCCGGGTTCGACTCGGCTTCCGCCAAAATAGTCTCGCCGCCTTGGGTCGGCGCTTCGCTCCGCGAGCGTCAAAGTCGTCGGAAATTCGGGTTATTTCTTGCCGCCGCCGTGATCTTTCGGCGCAAGCACGGCGGCCATTCCTTGTCCAGCGCCGCGGACCGAGCGTGCTTTTGCAGAGTTACATCTCGCAGTGGCGAATCCGCTAAACATATCCTTAGCCTTGCCGCTCGTTTCTCAGATTGCCGTGAAACGAACGTGCTATTTTCTCCTTAGGCTCGTCGGCTTCGCTTCCCGGCGCGCCGCCAGGAGGGGAAATATGCCGGGACCGACGGTCGCTTATTCGTCGACTTCAGCCCATGCCGCTCGGCTCGCGCCGAGCCCGATCAACGAGGACTGGATTCTCGAAGGCGCGCCTGAAGCGCGAAGCGCCGTCTTGTCGCGCAGCGAAGACCAGACCGCCTGCACGATCATGTGGAGTTGCACCCCCGGCAAGTTCCGCTGGATCTATGATTTCGACGAGACGATCCATTTCCTCGAAGGTTCGGTCGTTATCGACGACGGCGACGGCGCGCGCCGCTTGGGCCCGGGCGACATCGTCTTCTTTCCCGCCGGGACGCAAGCGGTCTGGACGGTCGAGACCGCGGTGCGCAAGCTCGCTTTCTGCCGAAAGGCGCTGCCGGCGCCGGTCGGCGCGGCGGTCAAGATGCTGCGCGCGATGCGCAACGCAATGCGCGGGGCGCAGGGCGAAGGCGCATCGCTGATGAAGTCGGCGTGAGCGGCGGTGGAGCTTAGCCCGGCCGCGCCGTCTATCGCGCAAACCCGGATCAGTTCTTCGGCGCCATCGCGTCGTCTTTCTTCATCCCGTCGGACTTCATCGCGTCGCCCTTCATGGCGTCGCCTTTCATCGCATCGCCTTTCATGGCGTCGCCCTTCATGGCGTTGTTTTTCTTCATCGCGTCCGACTTCATGGCGCCGCCGCTCTTCATCATCGCGTCGTTCTTCATCGCGTCGCTCTTCATCGCATCGTCGGCTCGCGCCGCGCCGACAGCGCCGAACGCGAGCGCGAGGGCAAGCAGGGCTGGGCGCGCCAGGGCGTCAATTCGAGTCATGGCTTCATCCTTCGGTCAAACGGGACCAATGGTCCCTTGATCAGCGCAACCGACAATCGGCGGCGCTTGTCCTAAACGAGCCGAGCGCCCGTCCAGAATTCATCGGATCAATCCGCCGCGGCGGCGAGGATCGGGCCGCCGCCATGCGCTTGGACGATCAGCGCCCGCCGCAGCCCATCGCCGGCCGGCGGCGCGTCGATCGTTTCCGCCTCCCCGCTCCAGCGCCCGAGAAGCGACAAATCCCGCACGACGTTCTTATGCGCCAAGGTGCGGCCGGCGTTCTCGCCGCGCAGAACCGGCACTTCGACGCGGCGCGGATCGTAACGAACCAGCCAAATATCGGCGCCGCTGCGCGGCGCTGCGCCGGCGCCGATTTGCGCGACGCCGCCCTTCAAGGTCAGCGACGGCCGGGCGGTCCCGTCATCGCGGCGGGCCGCCGCGATGAGGCGCTCGATCTCGCCGAACTCATTGCCGATCAGGCTCTTGCGGCCGTCGATCACCATTTGCGGCGTGAACGGCCCCTGCTCCCCGAGCGGCGCTTCGTACGCCTCCTGCCGCGCCGTGTAATCCGGACGGCCGAACGTATCCTTCCAGCCAAGCCGATCCCAGTACGTGACGCTGAAGCTCAGCGCGAGGATTCCCGGCCGCTCGCTTAATCTTGCAAGATTGGCGTTGGCCGGCGGGCAGGACGAGCAGCCCTGGCTGGTGAAAAGTTCGACCACGGTGAGGCCGGCGTCGGCGGCGAGAGCAGGCTCGGCGCCGACGATTGCGGACAGGCCGACAGCGGCGAAGAGAGCGCTGATGAAAGTGAAGCGACGCGGCGCTGCAAAGATCGTCATGCGCCCCTCGGGGACATTGAGCCTTTGCAGCGAATTCGTGGATGTCCGCGCCCATGTTACGACATCACGGAATCGTGATCGCCGCTGACGCGGCCGCTGGCGAGCGTGAGCCCAGGGCGTCGGCCCAGCCGCCCCGCTGGCGCTTGTCTTTTCGCGGCCGATGCGTCCTATTCGAGCCGCGCGCGCGGGAACGGATCGCGATCATGCCTCTGAACGTGCTCTTCATCGGCGGCGCCGGAAACATTTCGGCGCCCTGCGTCCTCGAAGCGGTCGCTTCCGGCCACCAGGTCAGCGTCTTCAACCGCGGCGCCACGATCGCCGACCTGCCATCCGACGTGAGCGTGATCCGCGGCGACATCAAGGACGGCGCCGCCTACCGGACGCTCGGCAAGCGCGGCTTCGACGTCGTCTGCCAATTCATCGCCTTCACGCCGGCGCAGATCGCCGAAGACATCGAGGTATTTTCGGGCGCCGTCGGCCAATACGTCTTCATCTCGTCGGCCTCGGTCTACGAAAAGCCGCCGCATGGCTTCGTCATCACCGAAAAGACGCCGACCGTGAATCCTTACTGGCGCTACAGCCAGGACAAGATCGCCTGCGAAGCGGCGCTGAAGGCGGCGCGCGGATTTCCGTGGACGATCGTGCGGCCGAGCCACACCGTGCGGACGATGCTGCCGACCATGGTCAATGAGGGCGACGCGGTCGCCCGCCGCATGCTTGCCGGCAAGCCGGTCATCGTCGCCGGCGACGGCGTGACGCCGTGGACGCTCACCCGCTGCTCGGACTTTGCAAAGCCATTCGTCAAACTCTTCGGCGAGGATGAAGCGCTCGGCGAGGATTTCCACATCACGTCCGACTACGCTTACACCTGGGACGATATCTACAAGACGATCGCCGCCGGTCTCGGCGTCGAGGCGGACATCGTGCATGTGCCGACCGAGACGCTCGGCCGTTATCTTCCCGACTGGGAAGGACCGTTGATGGGCGACAAGACATGGACGGCTCTGTTCGACAATTCTAAGGTCAAACGCATCGTCGGCGACTTCGCCTGTGAGAAGGACTTGCGCGAAGTGCTCAGGGAGCCGATCGCGCACGCCAAGGCCAGAATCGCAGCGAGCGGCCCGAAAAGCAGCGCGAATGACGCGATCATCGACCGGATCGCGAGGGAGCAGCGGGCGCTTGGTCGCGAGTCGCTCGCTGAACCGGACGCGCTGAGCCGCTGAGAGCGCGTCCTCCGCCTATTTGACCGTGATCACTAATCCGTTCAGGTCAGCGCTGACGATCGCCCCGACGGAATTGCCGGTAAGCCTCAGCACCGCGGCGTTCTGGTTGGTCAGCACGATCGCCTGCGCGCCGCGGCCGACAGCCGCGCCGACATTGCCGGCGGCATAGACGCCGGACACGTCCGATGGGCGGCGGATGTTGCTCACGACCCCGTGGAAGCGCGTCTCGGAAGCGCCGAAGGTGAATCCGTAGCTGAGGCCGCCGATATCGAGCGGGTACGCCCTGCCGTGGAAGTAAAGCACGCCTGACCCCGCCGAACCGCCAATGACGAAGCCCGCCTTGACCACCCGGAAGGAGATGCTGCCGCTGTCGGCATAGGCGGCGGGCGCAAAAGCGACGCCGATAAGCGTCAGCAAGGCGATCAGGCTTGAACGAAATGCGGATGCCGCGCGCATGGAAAGGTCCTGTGGATGCTGAGGATGCGAATCAGACGCCAACCCGGAGCATCATAGCGGGACGGCGATCCTCCGCCTATTTCTTCTCCCGGCCATGACCGATATCGAGCCGCAGCGCTCGTTCCGGAACCTGACTGTCAATCCTACTCCGCCGCCTCCTTCCGCGCCTTGCGCTGCGGCCGGCGCGCAAGCGCCTCGGCAAGGTAGGCCCCGGTATGGCTGCGCTTCTCGCGCATGATCTCCTCCGGCGTTCCTTGCGCGACGATTTCGCCGCCGCCGTCGCCGCCTTCCGGGCCCATATCGATGATCCAGTCCGCCGTCTTGACCACTTCGAGATTGTGTTCGATGACGACCATCGTATTGCCCTGGTCGACTAGTTCGTGCAGCACGTCGAGCAGCTTGGCGACGTCATGGAAATGCAAGCCTGTGGTCGGCTCGTCCAAAATGTACAGCGTGCGCCCGGTCGAGCGGCGCGACAACTCTTTCGCCAGCTTGACGCGCTGCGCTTCGCCGCCTGACAAGGTCGTGGCCTGCTGGCCGACCTTGATATAGCCGAGCCCGACTCGGGTCAGCGTGTCCATCTTCTCGCGGATCGACGGCACCGCCTTGAACAGGACCGCCGCCTCCTCGACCGTCATGTCGAGCACGTCGGCGATCGACTTGTCCCTGAATTTCACCTCCAGCGTCTCGCGGTCGTAGCGCTTGCCCTTGCACACGTCGCAGGTGACGTACACGTCCGGCAAAAAGTGCATCTCGATCTTGATGACGCCGTCGCCCTCGCAAGCCTCGCAGCGGCCGCCCTTGACGTTGAAGGAGAAACGCCCGGCCTGGTAGCCGCGCGCTTTCGCCTCGGGCAGATTGGCGAACCATTCGCGGATCGGCGTGAAGGCGCCGGTATAGGTCGCAGGGTTCGAGCGCGGCGTGCGCCCGATCGGCGATTGGTCGATATCGATGACCTTGTCGAGATGCTCGAGCCCGTCGATGCGGTCATGCGGCGCCGGCTGCTCGGAGGCGCCGTTGAGCTGGCGCGCCACCGCCTTGTAGAGCGTGTCGATCGCCAGCGTCGACTTGCCGCCGCCCGAGACGCCGGTGACGCAAGTGAACAGACCGAGCGGAATGCGCGCCGTGACGTTCTTCAGATTGTTGCCGCGCGCGCCGACGACCTTGATCTCGCGGCCCGGCCGCGCCGGCCGGCGCTTGGCGGGCGATTCGATGACGCGCTCGCCGGAAAGGTACTGCCCGGTCAGCGAATTGGGATTGACGATAATGTCCGCCGGCGTTCCCTTGGCGACGATCTCGCCGCCATGAATGCCTGCGCCCGGCCCGACATCGACGACGTAATCGGCGGCGAGGATCGCGTCTTCGTCGTGCTCGACGACGATGACGCTGTTGCCGAGGTCGCGCAGACGTCGCAACGTCTCGAGCAGCCGCGCGTTGTCGCGCTGATGCAGGCCGATCGACGGCTCGTCGAGCACATAGAGCACGCCGGTGAGCCCTGAACCGATCTGCGAAGCGAGCCGGATGCGCTGGCTCTCGCCGCCGGAGAGGGTGCCGGACGAGCGCGACAGCGTCAGATAATCGAGGCCGACATCGCGCAGGAAAGTCAGCCGATCGCGGATCTCCTTCAAAATGCGCCGCGCGATCTCGTTGCGCTTCTCGTCCAACGCCTCGGGCAGGTTCTTCGCCCATTCCACCGCGTGGCGCACCGAGAGATCGCTGATCTCGCCGATATGCTTGCCGTCGATCTTCACGGCCAGCGCCTCGGGCTTCAGCCGATAGCCATTGCAGGCGGCGCAGGGCGTCGCGCTCATGAAGCGCTGGATGTCTTCGCGCGACCAGTCGCTCTCCGTTTCGCGGTAGCGGCGCTCAAGATTGCTGATCACGCCTTCGAACGGCTTCTTCACCTCGTAGGCGCGCAGGCCGTCCTCATAGGCGAAGCGGATCTCCTCCTCGCCCGAGCCGTAGAGGATCGCGTCCTGCGCCTTTTTCGGCAGATCGCGCCACGGCGTCTCGAGCCGGACCTTGTAGTGCTTGGCCAGAGCGGCGAGGGTCTGCGCGTAATAGGGCGAGGACGAACGCGCCCAAGGCGCGATCGCGCCCTTGCGCAGCGACAGATTCGGATCGGCTACGACCAGGCCTGGATCGACCTTCAACTGCGAGCCGAGCCCGCCGCAAACCGGGCAGGCGCCGAACGGATTGTTGAACGAGAACAGCCGCGGCTCGATTTCCGGGATGGTGAAGCCCGAGACCGGGCAGGCGAATTTCGACGAGAACAGAATCCGCTTCGGCTGGCCGTCCTCGTCCGTCTGGTCGGCGAATTCGACGATGGCTATGCCGTCGGCGAGATCGAGCGCCGTCTCGAAGCTTTCGGCCAGCCGCGCCGCCATGTCTGGCCGCACGATCAACCGATCGACGACGACTTCGATGTCGTGCTTCAGCTTCTTGTCGAGCGCCGGCGCATCGGCGATCTCGTAGAACTCGCCGTCGACCTTCAGGCGCTGGAAGCCCTTCTTCATGAATTCGGCGATTTCCTTGCGGTATTCGCCCTTGCGGCCGCGCACGACCGG
>JAJPHH010000093.1 GCA_021325385.1 Alphaproteobacteria bacterium | reverse complement strand
GCTATTGGCGACCAAGACGTTTTGCTGCCGAAACCGGCCGTTCGGCCGTTTCGGTCAGCAAAACGTCTTGGTTGCAAAAAGGCCATCGAGGCGGGCGCGGGTCAAGGTTCGCGAAGCGGAGCGGAGCGACCGGCGAAGCCGGCTCGGCCTTGAGGCGCGCCCGCCTCGATGGCGGCGCAGTGTTTGGGACTTGCGTCCTTGAGCGCGCTCGTTTCCGAGTCTCGCCCTGCGCGCAAGCGGGAATCCGGCGCGACCTCTGCAGTAAGTCCGGCGCCGCCTGGATTCCCGCTTTCGCGTGAACGCCATTGACGGACCGGCGGCCCTACCCCGCCGACTTCTCCGCCTCCGCCTTCAAGAAGTCCCGCAAAGCCGAGATTCGCGGCGAGTTGGCCTGCTCCGGACGGCAGAGGAAATAGTACCCGAACGACGTATGTACTTCGATTTCGAACGGGGCGACCACCCGGCCGGCGGCGAGTTCGTCGGCGGCGATGGCGAGCGTGGTTAGGGTCACGCCCTGGCCCTGGGCGGCGGCGAGCAGCGCCATCGACATGTGATTGAACCAGACGCCGCGCGTCGCGTCGACCTTGGCCGCGCCCGCGGCTTTCAGCCAATCGGCCCAGGTCGGCCAGGTCGAGAAGCTCGGATTCCAATCGAGATGCAGCAGCGTATGGGCTTTCAAATCGTGCGGCGTCAGCAGCGGATTTGAGCCTTCGACCAGCCGCGGCGAGCAGACCGGAAAGACGTTCTCTTCGAACAAAAGCGTCGTCGCAAAGCCCGGATAATCGCCGGCGCCCCAGCGGATCAGCGCGTCGACGCCGGGATGGTCGAGCGGATCGTCGAGAGGATTGGCGTCGAGCAGCACGTCGATATCCGGATGCGCCGCCTTGAAGCGGCCGATCCGGCCGACCAGCCAGGTCGCGGCGAAAGACGGGCTCGAATTGATGACCAGAAACCGCCGCCCCGCCGCCTCCCGCATCGCCCGGGCGCCGCGGGCGAGGAACTCGAACCCGTCGGCAAGATCGCGCATCCCGGCCTGGCCAGCCTCGGTGAGCTTCAGGCCGCGGCCCGCCCGCTCGACCAAGGTCGCGCCGATCTCGACTTCAAGCTGGCGCACCTGCTGGGCGACCGCCGCCTTGGTGACGAACAACTCGTCGGCCGCGCGGGCGTAGGAGAGCCTTCGCGCCACCGCCTCGAAAGCCCGCAACGCGTTGAGCGAGGGCAGCCGGGTCGGACTCTTCATCGTATAGTTTTTCTTGTTAGTTCACACATAAAGCATGACTTGAGAATTGTCGAGATCGGCATTATCTGAGCGGCAAATACCGGGCTAGAGATCAAATCGGGGGTATTCCATGATCCATTTACGCCATCCCAACGAAAATCCCATCGCGAATCTCGGCGTGCGCGGCTTCGCCGTATGTAAACAAATTCTTAACACGCTGTCGACCGCCTCTATGCGCGCTCAAATCCGCAGCCGGTTCGCGGAATTGCAGCTCCGCGACCTCGAGGACATCGGCCTGACCATCGCCGAGCGGGACGCTTTGCTGCGCGGCTGAACGCCGCGGGCTCCGTCAAGCCAGCCCAGCCGGGCGCTCCGCCCGGCTTCTATTGGTCAGACCGGCTCGAACGTGGCGAACGCGCTGACCAGGGCGAGCACGAGGCCGCCAAGGCCGATCTCGACCGCCGTGTTGCGGGCGAGGGCGAATTCGGCCTCCGGATCAAGCGCCAGGCGCGGCGTCAGCCAATAGCGATTAAAGAGCGCCAGGACGACCATGATGGCGACCATCGCGATCTTCGCCGCAAGACACGCCTGATAGACCGAAGAGAAATCGAGCGGCGGCCGGCCGAGAATCACGAATGTATTGATCGCCCCGGTCACTAGCACGGCCGCCACCGCGACATGGCCGAGCCCGGAGAAGCGGCGCAGCGCCGCGCCGGTCGCTCCTTTCAGAGCGGGATCGCCAAGCCGCCGCAAGCTGAGCAACAATGGCGGCAGCGAACCGAGCCAGAATCCGCCGGCAGTCAGATGCAGCGCCTGATTGGCGCGTTCGAAGAGGCCCGCCGCGTTCTCGCGCATCGCCGCATGGCCGACCAGGGCGAGGCTCGCCAGGAAGAATGCCGAGAGCGCGGCGAGCGCCGCCGGCGGCGCGGCGCGCCAAAACGCCAGGACGATCAGGATCAAAGCGAGGACGAGGCGCGCCCGCCAGACTTGGCCGAAGCCGGTATCGGCCAGCACCGTCGCCAGCACGGTCGGATCGACGGCGTAACGCCAACCGCCGCCCATCTCGCCGCTTTCGAGCAGCAGCCACAAGGCGGCGCTCGCCGCCGCGGCGACGCTGGCGATCGTCACGATGGGCCGCATCGACGGCGCGAGATCGGCGCGCAGGACCGGCGGCGCGAGCGCGGCGAGGAACAGGCTCGCGCCGAACAGCGCCATGGCCGAGGCGAATTGCGCGAAGCGGGCGACGATCAGCAGGGCGGTCAAAGACGCGCGCCCTACCTGTCGCCGCGCGAAGCGGATGCCTGGGATTCGATCATGCGGGAGACGCTCGGCTCGGAGGAATCGCGGCGACCATAGCGGCGCAGCGCAGACAATAGAAGCGGAGGAAGCGCCCGCGCTAGCTGCGAACTTTCAGGAGGTCGCCCGTTCGGACCGGCGCAACGCCCGCGTCAAGGCGCGGACGACATCCGCGGCGAGAGCGCCGCGAATCTCGATCTCGATCACGACGCCAGTCGCTTCGCCTCGGCCGCCGCCATGAAGCGCTCGAGATCGTCGGCCGACATCGGCTTGGCGAACGCGTAGCCTTGCAGCGCGTCGCAGCCCATGTCGCGCAGCAGACGGGCGTGCTCCATCGTCTCGACGCCCTCCGCGATGATCTCGATATCGAGCGAGCGACCGATATCGACGATCGACTGGACGAGGCGCCGCTGCTGTTCGGAGCGTACGATCGGCGTGACGAGCTGCCGGTCGATCTTCAATCGGCTCGGCTTGACCTTGGTCAGGCTGACGATCGAGGCGTAGCCGGTCCCGAAATCGTCGATCTCGATATCGACGCCAAGCTCCTTGAGCTGGTCGATCGCATCGGAGAAGCGCTCGTCGCGCTCGTCGAGATAAATTGTCTCGACCAGCTCGAAGGACAAGATTCCAGGCTCGATTTTCAACTCGCGCAGCTCGCGCAGCAGGCTCTCGTCATGCAGGCGCCTGAGCGAGACGTTCACCGAGAAACGCGGCAGGGCGAAGCCCCGGCTGCGCCAGTCTTTGAACTGGACGAGCGCCTGTTCGAGCACGGCGCGGTCGATCGCGCCGATGACCGCCAGCTCCTCCGCGGCGGCGAGGAATTCCGCCGGCGCGAGGACGCCGCGCGTCGGATGGCGCCACCGGACCAGCGCCTCGGCGCCGACGAGCCGATGGGTGCGCGCGTCGAATTGCGGTTGGTAGTAGGGAATGAACTCGCCGCGCTCGAGGCCGGCGACGATGCTGTCCGCCATGCGCTTGGCGCTCAGGATCTCGGCCTGCAGCTTTTCGGAGAAGAATTCGAAGCGGTTCCGGCCCTGGCTCTTGGCGCGATAAAGCGCGAGATCGGCGTTGACCAGAAGCCGCCGCCAATCGAACTCGGCGCCGAAAGCGCCGGCGATGCCGATGCTCATGCCGAAGCGACACTCATGGCCTTCGTAGAGCGGCGGCTTGCGCACGCTGTCGATCAATCTTCGGGCGAGGTCCGCAAAGCCTTCCATCCCGCCGCTCGCGCGGCACAGGACGACGAACTCGTCGCCGCCGATCCGGGCGACGAAATCGCCGTCGCGCAAATGCTTCTGGATCGTCTGCGCGGCGAAAATCAGCATGGCGTCGCCGGCGGAATGGCCGAGCGTATCGTTGATCTGCTTGAAGTCGTCGAGGTCGATATGGAGCAGCACGATCCCGCCGCCGCTCGCCGCCGTGCGCGCCGCCTCCTCCTCGAGCGCGCGTTCGAGATACATCCGGTTCGGCAGCCGGGTGAGGAAATCGTGCAGCGAAGCGTGTTCGATGCGGGCGCGCGCCGCTTCGAGCTCGGCGTTGCGCGCTTCGGTCAGAGCCTTGGACCGGGTCAAATCCTCGGTCAGCGCGACGTCGGCGGTGACGTCCCAATTGACTCCGACGATCTGGGTCGGCGCGCCGGGCGCCGCGTAGACCTTGCCGATCGTGCGGATGACTCTCGTCTGGCCGCCGCCGAGATTGAGCCGGAACTGGGATTCGTACCGACCCCTCGTGCGAATGGCCCGGTCGAAGTCCTCGATGGCGCGTTCGAGGTCGGCTTCGTGCAGCCGGTCGCGCCAGTGCCGATATTCGCGCACGCCGCCGTCGCAAGGATAGTTGTAGAGCTCGTTCATGCGGTCGTCCCAGACGAGCTCTTTCGTATCGATATTGTAGTCCCAGACGCCGACCTTCGAGGCGTCGAGCGCGAGTTCGAGGCGGCGCGACAGGCGCTCGAGCTCGCTTTCGCGATCGCGCAAGGAGAGCGAATGATCGCGGCGCTCCTCGACCAGCCGGCTATAGAGCCAGGTCGGCAGGATGAACAGCGCGCCGGCGACGAGCGCGCCGAGCAGCAAGAGCCAGCGATCCGGCGGCGAGGCGCTCCAGCCGCCCCTCGGCCGCGCCGCGAGCCGCCATGAGCCGGACGGCACGCTGACGTCCATCGTCACCGGATGATCGGCGAGGATTTGACGATCGCCGAAAAACTGGGCGCCGCGCTCGCCCAAGCCGTCCGCGCCGACGATCGCGACGTCGATCGGCAGGGCGCGATCGATCAAACCGGCGTCGCGGTAGAGCTCATCGACGTCGATGACCGCCGAGACGATGCCCCAGAAATCCTTGACGCCGTCCTGTCGCTTGGCGAAGACCGGAAATCGGGCGATCAGGCCGCTGCCGCCCTGCACGAGGTCGACCGGGCCCGCCAGCACGACGTCGCCGCTGTCGCGCGCCCGCAAGGCGGCGTCTCGCTGCGCGGGGTTTTTCCGGTAGTCGAGCCCCAGCGCCCGCTCATTGCCGACGAGCGGATATTGCAGGGAGACGACCAGGCCGGGCGCGGCGGCGATGTTGCGGATTTGCGAGCGGCTGCCGAGGACATTGGCGACGAGCTCGGCATAGCGCTCTTGCGTGACGTCCGGCGCCATGGCGATGGCGGCGACGACGCCGCGCGCGAGCTGGACATTGCCGTTGATATCGCCTTCGAGCTTGGCGCGGACCAGACTGAGCTCCGAAAGCACCGCGGCGCGCGAGCGCTCCTCGAAAAGCTGCGCATTCTGATGATCGGCGAAAGCGCCGCACAGGGCCGCGACCAGCGCGCTGATCGCCATCGGCGCGTATTTCCGGCCGAGCAGGCGTCGCAGAATTCGAACTGGGGCCAAAACGGGATTCCGTTCGAGGCGAATGGTCGGCGCGTCGCTTGCGCCAATAAGAACCATCGCCGCTCGGCCGTTAAGGCATTGGTTAAGCCTTTGACCGGCGGTTGGTTAATCCGCCATAAACCTTAATGAAGGCTCAAGGGCGGATCGGGCGAAGCGACTCGGAATGTCGCTTAGCGGCGCGATGGCGGCGATAAGGCGGCGCCGGTCAGGCCGGCCGCCGCAATCGAGCCGTCGCCTCGATCTCGACCTTCATTTCCGGCCGCAGCAGGCCGGAGACGACATAGATCGCGCATGCCGGCCGGACCGCGCCATAGACCTCGCCCTGCACTTTCAGCACCGGCTCGCAATGAGCCGAGCTGGTGACAAAAGTCTGCAAGCGGACGATATCGGCGAGGCCGCCGCCCGCCTGTTGGAGGACGCCCGCGATCGTCTTGGCGATGTTGCGCGCCTGCTCCGCGACATCTTCCGGCATGGTCATGGTCGCATAATCGTAGCCGGTCGTGCCCGAGATGAAGACGAAATCGCCGTCGACGACCGCGCGCGAATAGCCGAAGTTCTTCTCGAAAGGCGAGCCGGAGGAGATGAGGCGGCGTTCAGGCATGGCGCATCCTGTCGACGAGCGCGGCGGCGGACAGAGCGCCGACCTTCCGTCACGTTCTGGTTCTATAATGCGGCTGGGGAGCGCGACAAGCCGGCAGCCCAAAAAGGCAAGGAGCCGCGCCATGGATCGGGACCCTGTGCTGATCGATCTCGCGCTTCAGGGCGGCGGCTCGCACGGCGCCTTCGCCTGGGGCGTGCTCGACCGTCTGCTCGAAGAGCCCTGGCTTAAGATCGCCGGCATATCCGGCACCTCGGCCGGCGCGATGAACGCGGCCGTACTCGCCGACGGCTGGACGGAAGGCGGCGCGCAAGGCGCCCGCGCCGCCCTGGAAAAGTACTGGCGGCTTGTGTCGCGCGCCGCCGCCTTCAGCCCGCTGCAGCGCTCGCCGCTCGACCGCCTGATGGGCCGCTGGTCGCTCGACGCGTCGCCGGCCTATATCGCTTTCGACCTGATGTCGCGGCTGGTCTCGCCCTACAATCTCAATCCGCTCGATCTGCATCCGCTGCGCGACATCCTTGCCGCCAGCATCGATTTCGAGCGGCTGGCTCGCTCGCCGATCAAGCTCTTCGTCACCGCGACCAAGGTCAGGACCGGCCGCGGCCGCATCTTCCGCAACGCTGAAATCACCGCCGACGTCCTGCTCGCCTCGGCCTGCCTTCCGACCATGTTCCGGGCGATCGAGATCGACGGCGAAGCCTATTGGGACGGCGGCTTCGCCGGCAATCCGACCATCACGCCTTTGGTCCGCGAAACCGACGCGCACGATTCGATCATTATCCAGATCAATCCGACCGAGCGGCCCGAAATCCCGCGCAGCGCCGCGGACATCCTCAACCGGCTCAACGAGATTTCCTTCAATTCGCCGCTCGCCAAGGAGCTGCGCATGATCGCGCTGCTGCGCCAAGTCGTCGACCCCGGCGGCGGCGAGGGCGCGCGTTGGGCCGAGATGCGCGCCCATCGCATCAAGAGCGATCTCCTCGCTGAATACGGCGCCTCGTCGAAGCTCAACGCCGAATGGGCGTTCGTCGATGCGCTGCGCCGCGAGGGCCGCCGCGCCGCGGGCGAATTTCTCGACCGGCATGGCGACGATCTCGGCAAGCGATCGACGACCGACCTCGACGCGCTGCTGGCGGAGTGCTGACCATGGGCCTTGTCGGCGTCCTTGTCAGCCTGGCGCTGCTCATTGGGCTCGCGTTTCGAGGCTGGAGCGTGCTGCTGCTTGCGCCCGCCGCAGCGCTCGTCGCCGCCGCGTTCAGCGGCGAGCCGCTGCTCGCCGCATGGACGCAAATCTTCATGCCGGACGCGGCGCGCTTCGTCGCGCAGTTCTTCCCGCTCTTTCTGCTCGGCGCCCTGTTCGGCAAGCTCATGGACGATAGCGGCTCGGTCGCGACCGTCGCGCGCTTCATCACCGGCGCGCTCGGCGAAAGCCGGGCCATGCTCGCCGTCGTCCTGGCCGGCGCGATCGTCACCTATGGCGGCGTCAGCCTGTTCGTCGCGTTCTTCGTGCTGGCGCCGATGGCGCAAGCCTTGTTCCGCGCCGCCGCCATTCCGCGGCGGCTGATGCCGGCGGCGATCCTGCTCGGAACCTCGACCTTCACCATGTCGGCCCTGCCCGGCACGCCGTCGATCCAGAACGCCATTCCGATGCCGTTCTTCGGCACCACGCCGTTCGCCGCGCCCGGACTGGGCGTCATCGCTTCGCTCATCATGCTCGGCTTCGGCCTGTGGTGGCTCAGCCGCGCCGAGGCCGCGGCGCGCCGCGCCGGCGAGGACTACGGCGCGGACGCGTCCGCATCGCCCGAAGAGGCCGCCGCGAACGAAATCGTGCGCGAGCGCGCGACCACGGCGCGCGAATTCGATCCAGCCGAGATCGACCACGGCCAGCGCAGCGAAGCCGGGCCGTCCATCGTCCTCGCCGCCCTGCCCCTCATCGTCGTCATCGCCGTCAATCTGGCGATGTCGCTCTTCTTCCTGAAACGGCTGGATACTTCGTTTCTCGCCGAAGCCCGCTTCGGCGGAACGAGCCTCGCCGCCGTCGCCGGCGTCTGGTCGGTCGTCGTCGCCCTCGCCGCCGCGATCGCGACCGTCATCGTCGTCAACCGCGGCCGCCTGAAGGCGCTGCGCCAAAGCATGGATGCGGGCGCCAACGCTTCCGTCCTGCCGGCGCTAAGCGTCGCCAGCCTGGTCGGCTACGGCGCGGTGATCGCCGCGCTGCCGGCCTTCGCCCTGGTGCGCGATTGGGTTCTGTCCATCGAAGGCGGCCCCCTGGTCTCGCTCGCCGTCGCGACCAACGTCCTCGCCGCTTTGACCGGCTCCGCCTCCGGCGGCCTCACCATCGCCCTCGACGCCCTCGGCCAAACCTACATGAAACTCGCCGCCGAGACCGGAATCGATCCGGCGCTGCTCCATCGCGTCGCCGTGATCGGCGCCGGCACGCTCGACATCCTGCCGCATAACGGCGCGGTGGTGACGCTGCTCGCCGTGTGCGGGGCGACGCACCGCGAGAGCTATTTTGATATCGTGATGGTTGGGATTGTGGGGGCGATGCTGGGGCTGGTCGCGGTGATTGCGCTGGGGGCGGGGTTGGGGGCGTTTTGATGGTTGCGACGCGCCTGTTGCTCAAGGCTGCTCATAAAATCGCGGTAGCGCCTTAGATTGGAATTTCGGAGAGTTCGCGCCAAATCTTCTTCCCGGACATTTCCATATAGTCAGCAATTTCGAGCAAGTCTGGCTCGTTACCAAGTAGCAAGCATCCGTCGCACTCTAGATAACCTTTCAAGCCGGTGGCATGAATTGCGCCGCCACCACCGATTGTTATTTCATGTCCGCGCTGCATGAGGAGCGCCGTGTAATAGCTCGCAACGTTTTATGGCTAAGCACCGCAATCTTCACGATGGCCTCCCCGATTGTGAAAGGAAAACCCATAATACGGAAGTCGAGGACTTGAACACTCGTAAAGCCGGCCGCTTTGAGCACGATGATCAAAATGGGATATCGTCGTCGATTTTCGTCTCGGCTTTGGGTGTATTCATGAAGTCGGCATTTTTACTTTCTGACAATCAGAAACAATGCTATGCTCCCCGCCCTTTCGGAGTTCTTCCCCATGTCCGCCCTCCCCGGGTTACGGTGACAGCACATTCAATTCGCACGCTGAGCGAGATCGCCCGCCTCTGCGACAGCGCCGCGGTTCACGCGCTTTATCCTGCATGCCGCGCCGGCCGATCGCCATCACCCGTAAGGGCTGACGCGAAGCGGAGGACCCGCCATAGCGCCTCGCAAGCGAACGTACTTTAGCGTTTACGCCAGATGGCGCTATGGCGGGTTGATGGCGATCGACCGCATGGCGCCGCGGCGCTCGGCCGCATTCTAACGGCCTCCGCCAAATAGAATGCACTGCCACCGTAATTCCGTAACTCGCGATTTCAATGCTCATAGAGCGGTTGAAATGTCCGCGATGGGGTCGCGGCGCGTTGCGCTGATGTTTAACCTACCAAGTGAGCCGGCAGCGCGGAGGGCTTAGGCTCGCCGCGGCCTGAGAAGGGCGGCAGACCCGGCGTTGTGGATAACGGAACGAAAGGCGAACTTTTTCTTGTCATCAGCGGATCGTCAATACGAAGATTGATTTTTGATTCGGGCGCGTCCCGGAAAAGCTGCGGAGCGGCCAAAATGGCGATCTTTCAAAATTCATGGAGTGACCGGCAAAGATGGTGCGATCAAGCAGGGGGCGGGGAGGTCCGGTCGCTACCGCGTCAATCTGTCAATAACCCAGCCGTTGCGGGAGTTCTTGATACCATATCAAGAAAATACGTCCTCAACGTTGCAACGTTGAGGCCAGATGAAATTCGAGGAACCCGTAAGGAGCTCGAGCGCACTTTCAAGGATTATGGAATGACGCGGGTCGCCAAAATACCGGCGATTGAAGTGGCGATTCCGTTCTCTGGCGATCCAGCTTCTTTTCAATTTTCGCCAAGCCGTTACTCGCTTCCGTCTCATGACTGCGAAGTTCGGAACGACCACCTTGTAATAACTTTGTCTGACGATGATCAGGTTCAGTCTAGAGTCGACCAGTTCGTTCAACAGGTCGCCCAAAACCTCGAAACATTGCGGGCGGAGGTTTCCGCTTGGGTGCCTCGTTTCCGCGCCGAGTTGGAAAGAGCCGCCGCCGCGCGGAAGGCTCAATTTGAAGATCAGGACAAGCGCGACAAAAATTTGAGGTTCAAGGTCACCTAAGCGCCGCCCCTGCGTTGCGCGCGCGATGTAACCTACCCAAGCGAACCGGATGAAAAGCCGCGCGGGTTGACGGAGGGTCCAGTGTTCAGTTGGTTCAAGAGCAACAAGCCCGCAATAGACCCCGCCGCTACCGCCAACGCGACTACATCGATTCTCACAGACTACGGCGAATTCATCGAAAAAAATACCCATGGCGGCGCAATCCAAGACGAGCAGATTTTGCCTCACTCAAAGCACAAAATACTCCAAGCCGCCTTAGGGGCCATCGAACACTTCAATCTATCTGACGAGCAGCATAAAGGTTGCGTTCACGGTGCTATGCTTCTTGCTTACTTCCAGGCAGGCGTCGGCGATCAGGCAATTTATCCGGCCGGCCTCGATCCCACGAGGCTCGATCTAGAATCTATGACGGCCGAGGAAACGATGGCGGCGCTTCTAAGCAATCAATCCGGCAAGGAAGCATTCGACCGCCTTAATCCGTTGGTCGAGGCCGACATGAATCGCATTTCCGCGCTCATCGCCAACGCCGAAAAAATTCGGGCGCAACGCCTCCGAGACGCATCGAGCAGGTCTTCCTAACGGCCGAGGAAGGAAAAAACATATCTCTTACAGGAACCTCTACGGCCAGAGTGGAGAACGGGTCTAGTCCAACGAGGAAAGTACCTTTCAGTCAAAGACAGCAATTGGAGATTACGGCGATACTGCATTCAATTCACGCGCTGAGCGAGATCGCTCGCCTCCGCGAAAGCGCAGCGGCTCACGCGCTTTATCCTGCATGTCATCGCCGTACTCGGCGTCAAGGACAAGCGCTTCGCGTCGCGAGCCAAAGCGCCTCAGAGCGCATTCCGCCCGCGCCGAGCCATGGCTCGCGATCCTTGACCCCTGCGCGCGGCGATGGCCTTCTGGCTATCAAGACGTTTTGCTGATCGAACCGGCCGACGGCCGGTTTCGTCAGCAAAGCGTCTTGATAGCCAAAATGCCGCGCCGGCCGGGCGCAGTCACCCGTAAGGGCCGGAGCGAAGCGAAGGACCCGCCATAGCGCCTCGCAGGCGGACGTACTTTAGCGTTCGCGCGGGACGGCGCTATGGCGGGTTGACGGCGATCGGCCGGCGTGGCACCGCGGCCCTTGTTCGCCTTTGGCGCTTCGGCGCTTCCTGCCGCGCTGCGCGCGGACATTTCGCCGCGGCGTCGATGCCGCTCTCCCCGTGGAGCGAAGCGGAACGGGGAGAGGTACGGAGAGGGGCCGGTCGCTTAGCCTGAGCCGTCGAGGTCCACCGAATCGCCCCTCACCGTACCTCTCCCCGCTTCTGGATTCCCGCTTGCGCGGGAATGACACGGAACTGAACGCGCCCCTTCCTGCATGCCATCGCCGTGCTCGGCGTCAATCCTCGCCTCGCCATGGTAGGCATGAGAGTCTTACATCGCCCATCGAGCAATGGCGAGGCGAGGATTGACCCCTCCGCGCGGCGATGGCTTTCTTACTATCAAGACGTTTTGCTGAGCGAACCGGCCGAACGGCCGGTTTCGTCAGCAAAACGTCTTGATAGCCAAAATGCCGCGCCGGCCGATCGCAGTCACCCGGAGGGCCGGAGCGGAGCGGAGGACCCGCCATAGCGCCTCGCAGGCGGACGTACTTTGAGAACATGCGCCAGACGGCGCTATGGCGGGTTGACGGCGATCGGCCGGCGTGGCGCCGCGGCGTCGACGCCCCCTCCTCCCGCAACGTGGTGGGAACCTCGGCGCCGCGCCTATCCTACAAAGCCGCCGCTCACGCAAACTCCATGATCACCGCATCGACCGCCAGCGAATCCCCCTCCTTCGCCAGAATCTTCTTCACCGTCACGTCGCGCTCGGCGCGCAGCACATTCTCCATCTTCATCGCTTCGACCATGCACAGCGCCTCGCCAGCCTTCACGTCCTGTCCCTCCGCGACCGAGATCGCCTTGACCAGGCCCGGCATCGGGCAGAGCAGCGCTTTAGACGTATCGGCCGCCTTCTTGGCCGGCATCAGGGCGGCGAGTTCGGCCTCGCGGCGTGTATAGACCCGCGCCTCGACATTGACGCCGCGATGCGACAGGAGGAAGCCATTGAGGATAGGCCGCACTTGCACGGCGATCGTCGCGCCGTCGACGGCGCCGGACCAGACGATTTCGCCAGGCCGCCAGCGGCTCTTGAGATGGAGCGAGCGTCCTTCGGCCAAAGTCACGTCGAGCCCCTCGCCGCGCTCGGCGATCTTGAGATCATAGGGCTCGCCGCCGAGCATGGCGACGCGGTCGCGCTCGAACCGTACGGTCGCCGGCGGCCGCATCTGTCCGGAAACGCCGCGCTTGCGCTCGTTATAGCGGTGATCGACGAAGGCGGCGATTGCGGCGAGGCGATGCGCGATCTCGCCGGTCGCCTCGAGCGGCGCAAACCCGTCCGGAAACTCCTCGGCGATGAAGCCGGTCGACAGCCGGCCCTCGCGCCAGCGCTCATGCTGCATCAAAGCGGAGAGGAAAGGAATATTGTGGCGAATGCCGTCAATGACGAAAGAATCGAGCGCGTCCGCCTGCGCCTCGATCGCCGCCAGGCGCTCCGGCGCGTGCGTGACCAGCTTGGCGATCATCGGGTCGTAATGGATCGAAATCTCGCCGCCTTCATAGACGCCGGTATCGTTGCGCACCGTGATCGCGCCTCGCCGGCCTTCTTCAGGCGGACGGTACTTCACCAACCGCCCGGTGGAGGGGAGAAAGTTGCGGGTCGGGTCCTCCGCGTAGACGCGCGATTCCACCGCCCAGCCCTCGAGCTTCACGTCCTCTTGTCGGATGGCGAGCTTCTCGCCGGCGGCGATGCGCAGCATCTGCTCGACGAGATCGACGCCCGTCACCAGCTCCGTGACCGGATGCTCGACCTGCAGGCGCGTATTCATCTCGAGAAAATAGAAGCTGCGGTCCTGCCCGGCGACGAACTCGACCGTGCCGGCGGAATCGTAGCCGACCGCCTTGGCGAGCGCGACCGCCTGCTCGCCCATCTTGCGTCGCGTCGCCTCGTCGAGCAGCGGCGAAGGCGCTTCTTCGATCACCTTCTGGTTGCGCCGCTGTATCGAGCATTCGCGCTCGCCAAGATAGATCACATGGCCATGCTTGTCGCCCAGCACCTGAATTTCGACATGGCGCGGATTGACGATGAACTTCTCGACGAAGACCCTGTCATCGCCGAAGGACGATTTCGCCTCCGAACGCGCCCGGGCGAAGCCTTCGGCGACCTCCTTGCGCGAATGGGCGATGCGCATGCCCTTGCCGCCGCCGCCGGCCGAGGCCTTGATCATCACCGGATAGCCGATCTCGTCGGCGATCTTGGCCGCCTCGTCCGGGCTGTCGATCACGCCGAGAAAGCCGGGCACGGTCGAGACTTTCGCCGCATTGGCGAATTTCTTCGATTCGATCTTGTCGCCCATCGCCTCGATCGCGTCCGGATTGGGGCCGATGAACACCACGCCCGCCTTGGCGAGCGCCCGCGGAAAGGCGGCGCGTTCGGAGAGAAAGCCGTAGCCGGGATGAACCGCCTCGGCGCCGTTTCCCCGGCAGGCGGCGACGATCTTCTCGATCATGAGATAAGATTGCGCCGCCGGCGGCGGGCCGATGAAGACGGCTTCGTCCGCCATCTCGACATGCAGCGCGTCCTTATCCGCCTCGGAATAGATGGCGACGGTTTTGACGCCGAGCCGGCGCGCCGTCTTGATGATCCGGCACGCGATCTCGCCGCGATTGGCGATCAGGATTTTGTGAAACATCCATCCCCCGGTCGAAAGATCCGGCCGGCGGCGCGGACGAGTCAACCCTTTCCGGGGTTAGATTTAAGCTGGAGGCGCTTGGCCGTTCAACCGGTCTTGGCGCTGGTCGCGGCCGGCCCGGTCGCGCTCCAGCGGCCGGCCCGCTCCTGGGCCGCGGCGACAAGCCATCTCGGCGCGCGCTTGGCCTCGGCCAGGATATTGGCCAAGGCGGCGAGGCCCTCGCGGCAGGCCGCCTCGTCGACGCGTTCGATCAGCCATTTCGCCTCGTCGGCGCCGACGATCCCCGCCTGGCCCGATTGGCGCAGCACGTGGTCGGTGATCTTCTCGACAAAAAACGCCGTCCAATCCGCGCTTTTGGCGGCGCGCGAGCGGGCCACGGCGAAAAGCTCGTCGGCCTGTTGGCGGGAGACCCGCCCGTCCGCGAAAACCTCTCGCCGCAGCCACGCCACGTCCAACCCATTCACCACGCCGCCGTGAACCAGCGCGCTGATGATGGTTGGGCTCCTGTCCACCTCGAATGTCGTTTGCTTCGCCATTCTCGCCGCCTCGAGCCGCCTCTTTGGGCGGCTTCGTTACGGAGAGGATGCGGCCGCAATCTTTGCCGAGGTATGAATCCCGGCCGGCAAGTCGCGGCCAGGGTTAAGGCGACGCCAAGAGGCATGGTTGCGAGAGAGTGAAAGCCGGCTAAGGCGCGGCAGCCGCGCCAAGCGTCCGCCTCCGGGGGCGCGCCCGCTTTGCGGCGACCCGCCCCCGTCCCGCCTCGCCCACGGCCCGCTCCCACGTCCCATCCGGAAGCGGGTCGGCGGTTCAAATGGCCGGCTCGCGCCAATCCAATTCCGGGAAGCGCGCGTAGTCGCGATCATACGTGATCCAGGTGCAGGCATGCTCCATGGCGAGCGCCGCAAACCATGCGTCCGTGACTCTCGGACCGCGGATCGCGGCCTCGACGCATATTCGCCTAAATATCGCCCAGTGCCGTTCGCCGGGCTCCACGATCGCGCAATGGGGCTGGTCGAGGAGGTTATCGCAAAAAGCGAGCGCGGCTTCGACGGGCGTGGGGCGGACGAACGCACGGGGGTTCGTGACGATCCTCACCAGCGCGCTCAGCGCCAATGGCGAGACGCCAAACTGCGCATCGCCTCGCACGACTCCGTCCAGCCACGGCCTGCAAACCGCATGTTGCGCGAAATCCTCGCGGAACGCGTAGATCAGGACATTAACGTCAGCGAGGATCACTAAAGCCGCCGGACGTATTCGAGATCGTCAAGCTCTTGTAAGGCGGCGGTGTCGTCAAGGTGGAGGCCCGGTTGCAACCCGCCCGTTTCTTTGGCCACGGGCGGCAAGATCCGCTCGCTTCCGTTCGCCGATTTCCGTCCGTTCAGGACTCGGCGAAGCCCCTCCTCGATTAACGAGGTCAGGGAGCGGCCTTCGGCCGCCGCTTTGCGTTTCGCGCGCCTGACGAGGTCGTCAGGCAACCTGACCGTAGTTCTCTCTGTCATATGTCAAGACATATGGCGGATGCGGGAATATGTCAAATCCTCACAGCGGAATATTGTCGTGCTTCTTCCACGGATTCTCCAACCGCTTATGGCGCAGCATGGCGAGCGCCCGCGAGACGCGCTTGCGCGTCGTGTGCGGCATGATCACCTCGTCGATATAGCCGCGCTCCGCGGCGACGAAGGGGGATAGGAACCGCTCCTCGTATTCGGCGGTGCGCTTGGCGATCTTGGCGGGATCGTCGATGTCGGCGCGGAAGATGATCTCGACCGCGCCTTTCGCGCCCATGACCGCGATCTGCGCCGTCGGCCAGGCAAGATTGATGTCGCCGCGCAAGTGCTTCGACGCCATGACGTCGTAGGCGCCGCCGAAGGCTTTGCGGGTGATGACCGTCACCTTGGGCACCGTCGCCTCGGCATAGGCGAAGAGCAATTTCGCGCCATGCTTGATCAGGCCGCCATATTCCTGCGCCGTGCCGGGCAGGAAGCCGGGCACGTCGACGAAGGTGAGGAGCGGAATGTTGAAGCAATCGCAGAAACGGACGAAGCGCGCCGCCTTGCGCGAGGCGTCGCTGTCGAGCACGCCGGCGAGCACCATCGGCTGATTGGCGACGATGCCGACGGTGCGCCCCTCGATCCTGGCGAGGCCGGTGACGATGTTCTTGGCGTGCGCCTCCTGGATTTCGAAGAAATCGCCCTCGTCGGCGGTTTTGAGGATCAGCTCCTTGATGTCGTAGGGCTTGTTCGGATTGTCGGGGATCAGCGTGTCGAGCGAATCGTCGATCCGGTCCGGATCGTCGAAACTCTCCCATTCCGGGAGATCGTCGGTATTGGAAGAGGGCAGGAAGTCGATCAGCCGCCGCATCTGCAGGAGCGCCTCGACATCATTGTCGTAGGCGCGGTCGGCGATCGACGAACGTACCGTATGAACCGACGCGCCGCCCAGCTCTTCGGCGGTCACCGTTTCGTTGGTCACGGTCTTGACCACGTCCGGGCCGGTGACGAACATGTAGCTCGTATCGCGCACCATGAAGATGAAATCGGTCATGGCCGGCGAATAGACGTCGCCGCCGGCGCAGGGACCCATGATCAGCGAAATCTGCGGGATGACGCCCGAAGCGAGCACGTTGCGCTGGAAGACTTCGCCGTAGCCGCCGAGCGCCGCGACGCCCTCCTGGATGCGCGCCCCGCCGGCGTCGAACAGGCCGACGATCGGCGCCCGGTTCTTCAGCGCCATGTCCTGGATCTTGGTGATCTTCTGAGCGTGCGTCTCGCTGAGCGAGCCGCCGAACACGGTGAAATCTTTGGCGAAGACAAAGACGGTGCGGCCATTGACCGTGCCCCAGCCGGTGACGACGCCGTCGCCCGGAATCTTGGTCTTCTCCATGCCGAAATCGTCGCAGCGATGCTCGACGAACATGTCGAACTCTTCGAACGAGCCGTGATCCATCAGCAATTCGATCCGCTCGCGCGCGGTGAGCTTGCCGCGCTTATGCTGCGCCGCGATCCGCCCCTCGCCGCCGCCGAGGCGGGCCCGAGCGCGGCGCTGGTCGAGGCGGTCGAGAATGTGTTTCAAGGGGTGGCTCCATGACTCCGTCGGACGCCGTTCTTAACACGGAGCCGGGGCGCGCAAAAAGCGCGCGCTCGCGCCGCCGCGGCAGTGTACCCGAAACCTCCGTGTCATTCCCGCGTAACAGGCTGTGAGAAAACTCCTTTGGCGTTGATTTAGAGGCGCGGGGCTGATTCTGTGCGGGTACGGCGTGGGAATGATTTGCAGGTCCCGATGGCGCATATCAGCG